>JAYKIP010000168.1:0-5993 GCA_035286205.1 Merismopediaceae cyanobacterium | reverse complement strand
AAGGGCTGGTTGCTTTTATGTCATAATTCGTTACAGACATTTTAAGATTTGCTTCAAGCTATGAGCGATCGCCCCCCTGAAAAGACCTTAGCGGAACTTGCTTCCCCGAACTATGAATGCCGCACCTGTGGCTATCTCTATGTTCCCTCCAAAGGAGACAGTAAGAGGGATATTGCCCCCGACACTGCCTTTGAGGATTTACCCCCCAGTTGGCGTTGCCCGGTCTGTGGTGTTGGCAAAAATCAGTTTATCAATACCGGAGCCAGTGATGCCCCCTCTGGTTTTGCGGAAAATCTCAACTACGGTTTTGGGTTTAATCGCATGACTCCCGACCAGAAAAACCTCCTCATTTTTGGATTGCTTTTATTAGGGGTGGTCTTTTTCCTGAGTCTCTATGGTTTGAACTAAAGGAACCTCCGGCGATTTGGATTACATTGTTGGTCATATCTCAGTTTGATTTCTGAAATGTCTGGGTTCAGTGTTCCGGCGTTCCCGTGAAGAGGGACGGAAGGGACGGATAACCAACCGGTTTGCTGGTTCCAGGGAGACTTTCCCGACAAAAATCAGCTCCCCACAAGGGAATTGTCAAGCCGTCTGCTAAGGACGGGGTTTCAAAATCATTTTTCTGATGAAATTCTTAAGGCAAAAGTTAAACCAAGTTGTTATTCTATTTGCCCTTGCTGTTTTTTGTATGAGTTGCAGCCGGATTGCTGACCTTGGCTATAATCCCTGGTCAGTGATTACCCTGGAAACCGATTCTACCTTTGCGGATATTGCTTTCACCGATGATGGTCACCATGGTTGGCTCGTCGGCACCAAAGAAACGATTTTTGAAAGTACCGACGAGGGAGATACTTGGCAACAACGGGTTTTGAACCTCGGAGATGAAAAAGCCAGTTTTACGGCAGTCAGTTTCCAGGGTCAAGAAGGTTGGATTACCGGCAAGCCTTCCATTCTCCTCCATACGGAAGACGGGGGGACGACCTGGACTCGCATTCCCCTGAGTGAAAAATTGCCCGGTGCGCCCTACAGTATCATTGCCCTTGGCCCGCAAACCGCAGAGATGATCACGGATCTCGGTGCGATTTATAAAACGACCAATGGCGGTAAAAACTGGAAGGCTCTAGTTGAAGGGGCGGTCGGTGTGGCTCGCACGATTGAGCGATCGCCGGATGGGCGTTACGTTGCGGTTTCCGCTAGGGGCAATTTCTATTCCACCTGGGAACCGGGTCAAACGGAATGGACTCCCCATAACCGTAATTCTTCCCGGCGGTTACAAAAAATGGGCTATGGCAAGGATGGTCGCCTGTGGTTATTGGCGCGGGGTGGACAGTTGCAATTTAGTGAAGATCCTGCCGCCGAAATCTGGGGAGAGGTGGTTTCGCCCCAGTCCAAGAGTAGCTGGGGGTTACTGGATTTAGCCTACCGGACTTCCGAAGAGGTTTGGGTGGCCGGTGGGAGTGGTAACTTATTAGTGAGCCATGACCAAGGTCAAACCTGGGAAAAGGATCGAGATTTAGAGGATATTCCGGCCAACCTCTATCGTATCGTTTTTCTTAAGGATGATCAGGGGTTTGTGCTGGGTCAGAATGGGGTTTTGCTGAAATATCAACCCCAGGGGGTCAAAGAGCTAACCTCAGAGACCCCTACGACGGAAAGTTAGGGACTTGGCCTTCTCTGCTGGGAACTCCCACGCCAGGACTCAACGGAGAGCGGTCTAGGATCCCTGAAAAATTCCATTCAATAGTAAAGTAAACTAAGATTTACGCTTTTCTTTAGGAGGAGAAATTTCATGTCTGGCACCACCGGTGAACGTCCGTTCTCTGATATTGTTACCAGTATTCGTTACTGGGTGATCCATAGCATCACCATCCCCATGTTATTTATTGCGGGTTGGTTGTTTGTCAGCACTGGGCTGGCTTATGATGCTTTTGGGACTCCCCGTCCCGATGAGTATTTTACCCAGGTTCGTCAAGAGCTTCCGATTATTCGTGAACGCTACGATGCGGGTCAAGAAATTCAACAATTTAATCAGTAATTAATTAACACAAGTTTGGTAAAAAACGATGGCGACTAACAATCCTAATCAACCTGTTACCTATCCCATTTTTACGGTGCGTTGGCTCTCTGTCCACGCTTTAGCGGTTCCCACGGTTTTCTTTATTGGGGCGATCGCTGCTATGCAATTTATTCACCGCTAGGAGTTTATGACCATGGACAGAAATGTTAATCCTAACCGTCAACCGGTCGAATTAAACCGCACTTCCCTATATTTAGGATTATTATTGGTAGCGGTATTAGGTATTCTTTTTTCCAGTTATTTCTTTAACTAAAAACGGCTTTAACGACTGATTATTTACTATTGAGGAGGGCATTCATGTTTGCAGAAGGTAGAATTCCGTTATGGGTAGTGGGTGTCGTTGCAGGGATGGGAGTCATCGCTGTAGTCGGTCTCTTTTTCTACGGAGCTTACGCTGGTTTAGGCTCTTCGATGTAAGGTTGGGGGATAAGATACATTCCCTGATCAAAAATTAAATTTTTCTGGCCGTCAGGTTTCCTGGCGGTTTTTTTGTAAAGTTATCTCATTCCGAGAGATTTTAGAGACTCAATCACTTCAATAATAAATTGGTCATCCTTGTTTAATATGCTCCCTCACACGATACACAAGCCTTTGTTGATACTCAGTGGACTGGTTGCCTCTGGGGTGGTTTTATATGGATGTGCCCATTTCATTAATTCTATTTGGTACGAACATAGTATTCCCCGTGATTTACATGATGCTCGCTGGGAAGGCTACTTTTCCAGTACGAAATATCCTACTTCTGGTCGGCTTCTTGCTCGTTTACCCGATCCAATCCCCCGGACCAGGGGTCTTTAGATGTCGGTTACTTCTCCCTCCAAAAGCAATAATTTTCCGAGTGAATCTTCGCCTAAACGCTTTACTCCTGCCGGTATGATTACGATTATTTATTCCGATCAATTTCTTCAGCACGAAACCGGGTATCTGCACCCAGAACAGCCGGAGCGCTTAAAGGCAATTGTTCATACCCTAAAGACTTCAGAGATTGCCAACCAGATCCAATGGGTTGAACCCTCTGTTACAAGGGACGTAATCCAAGCCATTGAACAAGTTCATGATGATTTATACCTTCAAGAAGTTCGTGATTATTCTGCTAGGGGATGGGGATGCTTTGAGTCCACCCAAATTTCTCCCCATAGTTTTGATGTGGCTTGTTTGGCGGTCAAGGCTTGGTTGGATGGAGTAGATACGGTCTGGCAATCCGGAAACCCCGCTTTTGTACTTGCTAGACCACCGGGACACCATGCCATCAAAAACGCAGGAATGGGATTTTGTATTTTCTGCAATGCTGCGATCACTGCTATTTATGCCCGGTCTATGGGAGTTCAACGGATTGGCATTCTGGACTGGGATGTGCATCACGGCAACGGGACTCAGGCCGCGGTCGAAAATGACCCTAATATAGCGTTTTGCTCTATCCATCAATCACCGGGTTATCCCCATACGGGAACCCCGCAAGAACAGGGCCAGTTTAACAACGTTTTAAATCTTCCTATTGCTCCTGATAGTACAATAAAGGACTATTGTCAGTTATTTGAGGAGGAGGTTCTACCCTTTTTTCAGGACTTTAACCCAGAACTTCTAATCGTCAGTGCAGGGTATGATGCCAATCAAGCTGATTTACTCTCGAAGATCAATCTACAACCTCAGGATTATGCCCTACTCACCCGTTATTCGTTAACAATTGCGCCTAAAGTCCTTTTTGGATTAGAAGGCGGTTATGAGTTAGATAGTCTCTCCCGATCAGTACTCGCAACGGTTCAAGAGTGCTTAAACTGGGGAGAAACACGGCATCATCCTTAGGAACAAGACTTTTGGGAGTTGAGCGGTTATCGTTGGTAGCACCGGAACCCAAGATGGCCAAGTCAATTAAGGGTCACTTTTTTGTAATCTCATGCTTAAGTCTAGCCAGGTGGAGCGAGTAATCGGTGCGCTACTGGAAATATAATCTACCCCCGTTTTGGCGACCAGTCGGAGATTATCCAGGGTGATGTTTCCAGAGGCTTCAATGCGAATATCGGGGCCTTCTCGACGGATAAGCTGGACGGCCCGAGTCATGTCTTCTAGGCTCATGTTATCCAGCATGATAATGTCCACTTTGGCGGCGATCGCCTCGTTAATATCGCTAAAATTGCTGGTTTCGACTTCAATAGTTAGAGGATAGGGAATGGAAGTCCGGATCTGGGCAATGGCTTGGGAAATACCGCCGGCCGCCAAAATATGATTGTCTTTAATCATCACGGAATCATCCAACCCCATGCGATGGTTAATGGCTCCCCCGATCTGGGCCGCATACTTTTCTAAAATTCGCAGTCCTGGGGTGGTTTTGCGCGTATCCACCAGTTTCGTAGATAAATCGGCAATAATTTCAACGTATTTCCGGGTTGAAGTGGCGATCCCACTCAAACGCATGGCTAAATTCAGCGCGACCCGTTCCCCCATCAGTAAACTATCCCCAGGGCCTTCGAGGGTGGCAATGACCTGCCCCTTTTCTGCCAATTCCCCTTCCGGTACCTGGGGCAAAAATTGATTGGCGGGGTCTAATAAATAAAAAATTCGTTGGGCGAGGGTTAAACCGGTAATGATTCCCCGTTCCTTAGCGATCCAAACTGCCTGATGACGTTGGGTTAATTGGAGTCCCTGGGCCGAGCGATCGCCGCGACCAATATCTTCCTGTAACCAGGCTTGTAGATAGGGGTCTAGAATTAACCAGGGGGGAAGAAGTGCCACAGGAATTGCCGCAAATAAATATGAAGGTTCTCAGGTTTCAGGATAAACGAAAACCGCCCATTCCTTCGGTGAAAGGGCCAAAAATCTGGCTTCCCTGGCGATCGCCCCGGCCTCGGTGACTTAAGGGAATTTGTTATACTGGGGACATTCTCAAGACGCGCTTTTTGACCCCAACGCCCCTGTTGAGTATGCTGTCACTAACTCTACCCTAAAGGACAGAGCTTGCCCAAACCAATTTGGGTGACGCAAGTAGAGACTACACGCAGAGAGACACAATCTGGCACAGACTTCCGAATGCTTCCCTAGTTCGGATTCCCTCTAAGTCTCATTGGTGAGACGTTGTTAGACAAGACATCTTGATTGTGTTGCGGGAAGGGACTTTAAACTTAGCTCTTAAGGATTATCTCCATGTCAAGAGTTCCTGTTATTTCAAAAGACGGAAAACCGTTAATGCCCACCAAACCTAGTCGGGCAAGACGGTGGCTCAAGGACGGAAAAGCCATTGGCAAATTTAGCGACCTAGATATTTTCTATGTCCAGCTAACGGTTGACTCTTCCGACAACAAAACCCAACCGATTGCTATTGGAATTGACCCCGGCAAATTATTTTCTGGGATTGGTGTCCAATCTGCTCGTTTTACCCTATGGAAAGCTCACCTAGAACTTCCCTTTAAACGAGTAAGAGAAAGAATGGACAATCGCCGATTAATGCGACGGGCAAGAAGGGGAAGACGAATTAACCGCAAGCTACCCTTTGAGTTGAGAGCGCATCGTCAGAAACGGTTTACCAACAGAAGACAAGGGAAATTAGCTCCCTCTATCAGAGCCAATCGCCAACTTGAACTTCGAGCCGTTTCTGAATTAACCAAAATTTATCCCATTTCTGATATTTACTTCGAGTACATCAAAGCCGATGTCGATCTGACTTCCGGTAGGAAAGGAGCTAAATCGGGAAAAGGATTTTCGGCTGTCATGGTCGGACAAAAATGGGCTATCGAGCAATTATCGCAATTTGCTACAGTCCATACTCGATTGGGGTGGCAGACCTCTAACCTCCGAAAATATTTGGGGCTAGAGAAGTCTAAAGATAAGGCAAAACAAACTCCAGAGAGCCATGCAAACGATGGAATTACTCTCGCCTGTTTTCAGTTTTTAGATTACCTGCCATTTCATACTGCTAATG
>JAYKIP010000167.1:0-6368 GCA_035286205.1 Merismopediaceae cyanobacterium | reverse complement strand
GGAGCTTATACTGTACGGAGTCTAGCCGGCTTGATTTACAACTGCGGCATTCTCCAGAGAGAAAACATCATGGCGATTCCAGAAGCAATCGAAAAATATCGAAGTCGGGAGCCTGAAGATCATCCTGTTACAGGTGTCCAAGCAAATAAATTTAGGCAAAACAATGCATTGAAATTATCCAATGAGGAATCACAAGTTTATATCACCTTATTAGGCTGTTGGGATACCGTTGGTTCACTGGGAATCCCTGACTTTGATCCTTACTTACCGATAGATGAAATTATTAACAGTAAGTATCGCTTCCATGACACGACGATTAATCCTAAAATTCAAAATGCCTTACACGCGGTTGCAATTGACGAAAAACGTAAAGTTTTTGATGTAACCCCAATGGAACTCAGTAAACATAGCTCTGGTCAAAAACAAAAATTAAAACAGGTTTGGTTTCCTGGCGATCATGGTTGTGTCGGTGGTGGTCAAGCTCGCAAGGATGGTGAAGATCAAGCCTGTGATGACACTTCAAAAGTAGAACCAAACTATTTTGCTCAAGTTACTTTGAAATGGATGGTAGATTCTATTAAGGAGTTAGGTCTGGGACTAGAATTTAATGAAGAACTAATCGGCAAGATGCCAGCTGATGAGCAACTTCTTCAGAAGTTTCCATTTGAAAATAAGCCTAAGAACTTTCTTGATAAAATCACGGAAAGATTAGGGATGCAGGAGCGAGATATTGCATCGTACTTTTGTAAGGCTCAAAAAGAGTTTAATTCTTTCCATGAAACTGTTAAATTACGATACAGTCAATATCTGCCCTACAAACCTAAAAATCTTCAAGGATTACTTGATAATAACATTGAGTAAAGATAGAGCAAAATCTCCTGGTAGAACCCAATTTTTGCCGGGGGAATTACCCAGAACTGAGCAGGGATTGTTGAATTAATCCCCGTAATTGGGGAAATTGCTGGATGGTATGGGGGAGATTTTCACCATCAAATTCGGTAATTTGGTCGGTCAATTTTTCGACATAATCTTGCAGAATGGGTGAGGGGTATTGGTCAGCTAATTGTCTTAAACGTTGGGCAAATTCCCGTAAATCTTTCCAAATGAGGTTGGTGTTAAGGCTCGGCCAAAGGCTCTCTTCTTCCTGTTGGAGGTGATGAATTAATTCCGTTAGGTCTCCCTGGGCAGAACGCATTGTTTTTTGGGGATGATTGGCTAGGGGGGTTGGTACTATGGCGGAACGTGGCGGTAGCAGAGGTATTAATAGCGCGACTAATTCTTCCTGATGCAGAGGCTTATTCAATAAACCCTGGCAGTAGGGTCGCAGGGGGGATTCCTGGTAGGCAATGGCCGAGGCGGTCAAAATAATGATGGGAATACTGGCGGTTTCAGGGTCTTGACGGAGTTGATGGGTGGCCTGGGTTCCGTCCAACTTGGGCATTAATAAATCCATGAGGATAATATCCGGGTGATGACGCTTTGCCAGGGCGATCGCCTCCAAACCATCCTTGGCCTCCAGACTGTGATGACCCGTCACTTTTAACAGGGTTCTCAATAATAGGCGATTGGACTCCACATCATCCACAATCAGAAAGGTACTAGGGGCAAATTGTTTGAGGGTCTTATCCAGGGGAGGCGTAGGTGGTACGGGAGTCGTGGCCGGTGGGGCGATCGCCACCTGGGGAAAAATCACCTGAAACCGGGAACCTCGGCCTAATTGGCTGTCTAATTCAATCCATCCCCCCAGAATGTGTGTCAGGCGGTTGGTAATAGTTAATCCTAGCCCCGTTCCCCCATATTTCCGGGTACTTTGCCCTTCACTTTGGGTAAAGACATCAAAAATACGAGTTTGATTTTCCGGGGTAATGCCAATACCGGTATCTTCCACCGTCAGCGTTAACCCAATCATTTGAGCGGTTTGGGGTTGGCTGTTCACCGCAATTTTGATTCCGCCTTGGTCGGTGAACTTAATGGCATTCCCGACTAAATTAAATAAAATTTGTCGCAGGCGTACTTCATCAAAGATAATTTTGGGCGGAATGGGGGACTGAATTTCGATGGTGAGGGTTAATCCTTTGGCTTTGGCTTTTTCTAAGAAAATTTGATAAATTTCCTGAATCACACCCCGAAGATTGACCGGTTCCTGTTGGATTTGTAATTTACCTGCTTCAATCTTGGAAAGATCCAGAATGTCATCAATTAAAGTCATTAAGGTTTTACCACTGGCACGAATAGCAGTCAGATATTCCTGGGCGCGGCGATCCGGACAGGATTCTTGAATCGAGAGTTGTAATAACTCACAAAAGCCTAAAATAGCATTCATTGGAGTCCGGATTTCGTGACTCATATTCGCCAAAAATTCGCTTTTCGTGCGATTGGCAATTTCCGCCTGTTCTTTGCTTTTTTCTAATTCCTGGGTGCGTTCTTTGACCTGTTGGGTTAAATTCTGGTTATAGCGGGTTAAAAGGTCTTCCACTTGTCGCCGTTCGCTAATATCTTGAAACACGGTGATGGTATATTCCACTTGCCCGGTATTTGACCAAACCGGGGTCGCGGTAGCTTGAAGGGGGATGGCTCCCTGGGGCGTTAAAATTTCTAAATCTTCGGCATTGGTATATTCTCCTTCTAGGGCCAAACGAAAGGGCAGGATTGAGGGGGGATAGGGTTGTTGGGTGGTTGTTTGATAAAACTCGTAAAAATTGAAGGTTTCGACGGAGGGAGCGGGTTGGTTCGTCTCGGTTAAGAGGAGATCCCGCCCGGTTTTATTCAGATAAAATAGGCGACCATCGGCATGATGAATCATTATCCCCACCGGGATGGCTTCTAAAAAGTCAATGAGCCTTTGCTGATCGGCTTGCAGTGACTCAAAAGATTGTTTTAATTGTTCGGCCATGCGATTAAAGGCGAGGGTTAATTCTCCCACTTCGTCCTGGCGATCGCCTAATTCAATCTGGGCAAAATTTTGGGTACTTAAGGATTGAGCCGCTTGATTCAGTTTCAAAATGGGATCGGTAATCCAACGAGCGGTTAATCGTCCTAAAACTAGGGCCAGCAACGTCGCCGCGATCGCCAACAGAATCGTTTTTTGGGTACTGGCTTGAATCCCCTGGGTAAAATCTGACTTCGGAATCATTACCCCGATCCAAAGTTCTAAACCCCGCTCATCCCGCCAGGGCGTAATCTGCAATAATTGTTCTTGATTTTGCCAAAAAAAAGACAGGGATTGGGTTTTTGCTTGGGTAGCCCAGACAATTTTTTGTTGTTTTAAATACTGGCCTGCCGCTTGTATGAGGGGATCGGAAAATTGGGTGATCAGGATTCGTTCAGCGTTTTTCTCCTTTAGTTTAAACGGGGGATGTTGACTAGAAGTGGCCACGACTTTCCCATTTTTTTCGATGACAAATACCTGACTATGGGGCGTAACTTGTAGCGATCGCAGATAATCTTGAATATTGGCTAAAAATAAATCTACTTCAACCACCCCTAAAAACTTTCCCTGGGCATTATAAAAAGGTTGACCAGAACCAATAACAATAATTTCAGGATTATCTACCCAATTATAAATTTCAATCCAGGTGAACTTGCCCGCTTGCTTGGGTTGTGTGTACCAAACCTGTTGACGAAAATCACTAAAGGGTAAGGTTTTTAAGAATTGGCCCCGTTGGCCCTGGGGTAAACTTTGATATTGTCGGAGTTGATCCAACCGTTCAGGAAAAGATTCTTCAATATACAATTCCGCACTAAAATTATTGGCTCTACCTAAACCGATAAAATGACCATTAGCTAATCCATAATTGAGATAGCTCACTTTAGGATAAATTTGGGCTAATTGCCAGAGATATTGCAGGGTTTTTTCCCGATTATTTAAGTCTAATTGGCCCGATTCCACCGCATTGACCATTAACTGAATCACCTGATGGGGACTGGCTAAATAATTGCTGAGGTGTTCTTTGACCTGTTGGCTGGCTCGATTCTGTAATTGTTGGGCTAATTCCCGCACGATATGATCACTATTGTCAATCCAAAGCAGACTAATCACCCCGGCCACGCCCACGACCTGTAAAACAAAGGGGATCATTAAAAAAGTCCGTAGCCTGGTCTGACGTTGCACCAAGGTTTTGAGAGACTGCAATAGGGAGAGATTGGGCATAACGCAGGAGAGTTTGCCAAATAGCTAACAGACGAGATGATGGCGAAAAAAATAATGAGTAGAAGGAGATTTAGGCGGAGGGGGAAATCACCTGAATTTTAATTTCTTGATAAAATTCTTCCTGGGAAAGTTCCACTTTTGACTGGGAAGATAACAGCAATAATGCCCAAAAAAGACCCACTTTATCGGATTTAGTCGAGGAATGAACCGAGGGATAATGGGCTTGCCAATGAGTTAATAATTCTTCCAGTTCAATCCAATCACTCTGGGTCATAAATTCGGGTAAGCGACCCCGCAAAAATTGATCGAGTTGACCGGCCAGTTCCGTTAGGTTTTCCTGGTGGGCCAATTCCGTAATAATTTGTAGGGCTTCTTTACGCGATTGGGGTTTGGGTCGTTTCAGGGGACGGGGGCGATCGCCTTTGTCTATTTCCTGGGCAATTTGTTGAATTTGCTCAATAAGTTCCTGAAGGGTGACCCGACGACGACGCAGGGGGGGAGCCGCAGTCCGACGACGGAGATGTTGTTCTAAATTAACGGGTAAATTTTTGAAGGCCGGATCGGTCAGAGCTTCGGGAGGGACTTCCTCGGCTGGTTCCGGGTCTTGCCCCCAAAATTCCAACGTATCCGCCTTATAGCGAACGAGCAGAGAAGCCCATAAAAAGGCTTGGCCCGATCGCGGTAGATTTTGTTGTTGATACAGCAAGTCAGAGCTATCTAAAATGCCCAACTCCTGAAGAAATCGATCAATCACTTCAATCACCGAAACATCCCAGGGGTTTATATTGCCCTGTTCCGCTAGGTCAATTAAGGTGGCGATCGCTTCTGTGGCCGCTGTAATCGTCATAATCTAAAGTTAGCAAATTTTATCGGCAATCTATCACCCATCCAACATTATGGCTCTTTCCCTCGCTGACCTCCGCTTAAATTATAGTAAAGCTGAATTAACTGAAGATTCGGTGGCCGATCATCCTTTTACTCAATTCCATCAATGGTTAGAAGCGGCGATCGCCTCTGAATTATTGGAACCCAATGCGATGACCCTGGCGACACTTTCCCCCGATGGCCGACCTGTGGCCCGGATGGTGTTATTAAAGGCACTAGATGAACGGGGCTTTGTGTTTTTCACCAATTACGACAGTGCTAAAGGTCAACAATTACAGGCCCATCCTGACTGTGCCCTGGTGTTTTGGTGGGGAGAATTGGAACGTCAGGTACGCATTGAAGGGCGTGTGGAAAAAATTAGTGCTGAAGCGTCGGATCGGTATTTCCAACAACGGCCCCGCCCCTCACAATTAGGAGCCTGGGCTTCCCCGCAAAGTCAGGTGATTGGCGATCGGCGTACCCTAGAGGAGCAACTGGCTAAGGTTCAAGAAAAATATACTGACCAAAAAGTTCCCCGGCCTGACCATTGGGGCGGTTTTCGGGTGATTCCGACCGTCATTGAATTTTGGCAAGGGCGACCCAGTCGGTTACACGATCGCATCCTATTCACTTTAATCAACGGTACCTGGCAAAAATCGCGGTTAGCTCCCTAACGGGTCTTGGGGAAGGCTGGGCCGGCACAGTAGATAGATTAAGGGGCCGGCCAGGGGCATAAACGCCAAAATCATCCAAAATTTAGGGTTTTCAATGCCACGCCGGGCTAAATCATCCCCTAACACTGTCCCAAACAACAGGCATAAACACAGAAAATCAGCACTCATCACCGCTAAAAACCGGCTAGTTTGCCATTGCGCGACAAATCCCGCCCAATCTCCTCCGCTTATTGCGACCACTCCACAGGCGATCGCCCCTAGGGTTAACAAGACCGCCAAAATTTTAGATTCCCAGAGTTTTAGAGGCCAGTCCAACGGGCCGGTAAATGGGGGATTGGGACGGCGAAAAATTAGGTAAGGCAATAGCGCAAAGGCTCCCAGAAAAAATGAGCCAATCACGAAGGGATAAGCCCGTAAATTTTGCCCCCGACCATCCACCAACAGTAAGGCGGCATAGATCATCGGCCAAATCCCCATCACATTAAATAAACCAATAATATAGGAGTTAATACCCTGCCATTGTCCCGTTGAGAGATTAATAATTAACGACAAAGTATCGGGGTTATCCGGGGGAGCTAAAAAGAAAGCATAACCGATTAATCCTAACCACAAAAGGGTTAAACTGGTGCGTCGTAAAAGGAGAGAATTGATCATAGTGATGAGTTGTTTAAAAAGACACA
>JAYKIP010000166.1:0-11387 GCA_035286205.1 Merismopediaceae cyanobacterium | reverse complement strand
GTCGAATTAATTGAAGAAAAAACCTTTGACCGGGTGGTGATTTGGCAAAATGGGCAGGTACAGAGTGTTCCCCTCAAGCCGATTATTACCATTATTAAACAGTGCCATGAAGAAAATCGCTGTGCCTTTCCCGTTGATCCCGATGGCTTTATGGTTAAAACGGCTAAATCCCTAGGGGTTTATATGGGGGAAGTGGTGGATTAATTCCCTAGCAAGCTGAATCAAGCTGAATCGAGATTCCCATGGGTTTAATGATCGCGGGCGAACGGAGTGGCGTGGGTAAAACCACCATAACCTTAGCTTTATTAGCTTTTCTTGCTAGGAAGGGGGCGAAAGTCCAATCCTTTAAAGTGGGGCCTGATTATATTGATCCAATGTTTCATGCCGCGATCACCGGGCGCGACTGCCGTAATTTAGACCCGGTGTTAACCTCGGAAGCCTATGTTCAGACTTGTTACCAACGCCATAGCCAAGGGGTAGATTACGTTCTGGTGGAAGGGGTAATGGGATTATTTGATGGGATTCCTCGCTCAGACTGTCCCGATTTTGCTTCAACAGCCCACATTGCCCGGTTATTAAAGTTGCCCGTTCTCTTGGTGATTGACTGCGCCCGACTCTCCGGTTCCGTAGCCGCGATCGCCCAGGGTTATCGGACACTAGATCCCAGGGTCAAACTCCTGGGGGTAATCCTGAACAAAGTCGGCAGCGATCGCCATCTTCATCTATTAAAAACCGCCCTAGAGACCATTAACTTACCCATTTTCGGAGTCCTACACCGCCACACTGACCTCACCATTCCCCAACGACATCTCGGCCTCGTTCCCAGCGAAGAACTGCCCGAATTGACTCAACTGTTTGATCGCCTAGCCCACTTAGCCGCCCAATCCCTAGACTGGCCTTCCCTGCTTCCCCATCTCCCCCCTCCCCCCCTCTCCCCCTCGCCTCCTCTCCCTGTCTCCCCCTCTCCCCCTCTCCGTTTAGCCATAGCCCGCGATCGCGCCTTTAACTTTTACTACGCCGATACCCTGGATTGTCTCCAAACCCTCGGAGCCGAATTAATTTATTGGAGTCCTCTGACGGATGAACGTCTGCCCAACAATATCCAGGGACTTTTCCTGGGGGGCGGTTTTCCCGAAATCTTTGCCGAAACCCTCAGCGAAAATTTGCCCCTGCGCGAGCAATTAAAAAAACTTATTCATCAAGGACTACCCACCTACGCCGAATGTGGCGGATTGATGTATCTCTGTGAAACCCTAACAGACTTTGCCGGTAACAACTGGCCCCTAGTCGGTATCCTGCCCACCCAAACCGTCATGACCTCAAAACTAACCCTGGGTTATCGTCACGCCACGGCGATCGCCCCTAGCCCCATGGTCACCCCGTCCACCCAACTGTGGGGCCATGAATTTCACCACTCCCACCTGACTCACCTCCCAGCAACTCCCCTCTTTACCCTGCAAGGGAGTTTGCCCCAAGACCCTCAAACCAAGGAAGGCTGGTCTTCCTCAAATCTCCACGCCTCCTACCTGCATCTCCACTTCGGAGACAAACCCCATCTCCTCCAGAATTTTCTCCAGGTCTGCCTTGCCTTTTCCCAAAACCTGCGTTAGCTTAAGAAGCAATAAAAACTTTAAGTCTTTTCCGTCAAGGGAAATAGGAGGTGATGTCCATGGTAGAAAGTAGTAAACGCCTGGGTCACTTAGTTGAAGTTAGCCAACTGTGCGTCGGAGCTATTCTCTAGACTAGCGGCTCTCTTCTCAACCCAGACCTCTCGTTGGAGTCTCTTCCGACAGTTAGGTTTCAACTTAAGATTGACCCGACTAGACCGCTTCTCTGGACTTTCTGGAGAGGCGGATAGTTTTTAGGGCAAAAAATATGCCCTCTATACCGTCTCCAGTAAAACTTACCGAGTAAAACCTACCGGCAGCGGCACTCTTGACAGTTTCTTAATTGGCCTATTTCTGAATTAAAAGCCTTATCCCATCAGTCTTAGAGCTTATTCCAGCTTTGTCGGCAAGGGTCATTCCGCCCTGACAGAATCCCCAGAACTTGTCATCCCCGAAAAAATCTTTGTAATATTGTAGGAACAAAAACAACATAGCCAAAAGTCAGAACCATAGACAAACTTAACAGCACGATGAGTCTTTACAGGAGCGTGTTACAGCCGTAACCGACCCTCCCAGCCACTCAAAAGTGTAAAATAAAGTTATCTATGCACTAAAGCTGTAAAGCTGTGTATAATGTGGAAAGGTATAGAGTCTTAGACCCTATCCATTGAATTCAGGTGTGAGGAAAAGCAAAAATGCTTAAAATGTCTTGGAAGTCTTTGCTGATTAGCCCAGCTATTCTGGGGACGGCTCTTGTCGCTACGTCTGCACAAGCGGCTCCCGATGCTAATGGTGCTAATACCAACAGCGATAAAGTTTTAACTCAAATTGATAGCTACGCTAACGAAGGCCAGCTCAACAGTGTTGACCAAGTTACCAGTGTTAGCGAACTGCGAGATGTGCAACCCACTGAATGGGCCTATGAAGCACTGAAAAGTCTCGTTGAACGTTATGGTTGTATCGTTGGTTATCCCGACCGTACCTTCCGAGGGAACCGCGCTCTGAGCCGTTGGGAATTTGCGGCTGGCTTAAACGCTTGTATGAACGTAATGGAGCGTTTAATCCAAGAGAACGTCGCCGTCCTGCGCGAAGATATTGATAAGCTCAAACGGTTAATGCAAGAGTTTGAAGCCGAGTTGGCCGCCTTAGGTGCTCGTGTTGATAACCTCGAAGCTCGTACCTCCTTCTTAGAAGACCACCAGTTCTCGACTACCACTAAATTAACTGGGGAGGTGATCATTGCTCCTACGGGCATCTTTGGTACCAAGAAAACCCTCAACAATGAAACGAACAACAACCAGTTTGCGATGCAAGACCGGGTTCGTTTGCAGTTCAACACCAGTTTTAGTGGCGATGACTTGTTGGTGACTCGTCTTGCGGCTGGTAGTGCGGCTCGCTTCAAGAGCTTCTATCCCACCAACAATATCCTCGATCCTTCCACTGGTCAGCCTTTAGGGATCGTGGGTGATGCTTATGAAAGCCCCACCTTCACTCAGCAATTTAACCTAGCTCCCAGTACTAATAACAGTGTTTCGGTGGACTGGTTAGCCTACTATGTTCCCATTGATCTGGGTAAAGATTTCCGTCTTAACACCTATATCGCTGGTTGGGGCGGTCAATGGGCAGACTTCGTTCCGACCTTAAACCCCTACTTTGAAGATTATGACGGTGGTAAAGGTTCTCTGAGCGAGTTTTCCCAACGTAACCCCATCTACCAAATCGGTGGTGGTGGTGGTATCGGTGCCAGTCTCCAACTCGGTTTCTTAGAAGGGATTCTTGGCCCTAGTTCTCTGAGCTTCGGTTACTTAGCGGGTAATGCTAACAGTCCTCTGGGCGGTAGTAACACCACTTCTCAACCGAACGTTAATCCCCTCACCGGTCAGAACTATACTTTCTCGGAAGGTGGTCAAGGCTTATTTAATGGCAACTACGCGGCTTTAGCTCAGTTAAATGCCAATATTGCTGATGGAATTAACTTAGCCTTTACCTACGTCAATGCTTACAGCACACCCGATAGCCCAATCTTTAACCAAGGTGGTTCCAGTGGTGTTGGAATCGTGGGTACGACGGCGGCTAACCTCTCTCGTTATCAATTAAATCGCTCCCTTGAGTATGGTGGTATCGGAGCTCCTCCTGTTTCCCCTGCTGACTATAATGCTTCTGGCAGTGTTGCTAACACAACCAATAATATGGTCAATCCCTTCGACTTCGGTGGGAAACAAACCAATAGCTATGGTGTTCAAGCCGCGATTAAGTTTGCTGATTGGTTAAACTTCAGTGCCTTTGGTAGCTACACCAATGTGACCTTAATCGGTAAAGATAACGGTGACATCTGGACGTATGGTGGTGGCTTTGCTTTCCCTGACCTTGGTAAAGAAGGCAACATCCTAGGGATCTTCGCAGGCGTTCAACCCTATATTTCGGGTTTAAGCAACCGTGTTGGCGCAGTTTACAATCTGCCGGTGTCCAATCCTTTCACGGCGGAACTGTTCTACAAGTATCAAGTGACGGATAACTTATCCCTGACCCCCGGCGTAATCTGGATTTCTAATCCTGAACAAACCACGGGTGAAACCAATGGTTCTGTGATTGGTACTCTGCGTGGAACGTTTACTTTCTAAATGTGAGATAGGTTAACTTAACCCTCTTACTATTTCTATAAACTTCTGAGACCCTGCTTTATGCAGGGTTTTTTGTTGTAGGATACCTAGGGATAACTCCTAGAAACCCACCATGAAGATTGCCCACGATGTCACAGAGTTAATTGGTCGTACTCCCTTAGTGCAACTCCATCGTATTCCGGTGCAGGAAGGTTGTGTGGCCCAAATTGTCGTGAAGCTAGAGGGGATGAATCCGGCGGCTTCGGTGAAAGACCGGATCGGGGTCAATATGATTCGGCGGGCGGAACAGGCGGGCTTAATTCAACCGGGGAAAACGGTTTTGGTGGAGCCTACCTCCGGGAATACGGGGATTGCTTTGGCGATGGTGGCGGCGGCTAAAGGTTATCAATTGATTTTGACGATGCCCGAAACGATGAGCATGGAAAGGCGAGCGATGCTACGGGCCTATGGTGCTCAATTGGAGTTAACGCCCGGTAGTGAGGGGATGGGCGGCTGTATCCGGCGGGCGACGGAGATTGTGGCAACTTTGCCGAACGCCTATATGTTGCAACAGTTTCAAAATCCGGCTAATCCTGAAATTCACCGTTTGACGACGGCCCAGGAAATTTGGGAGGATACGGAGGGGCAAGTGGATTTTTTAGTGTCTGGTGTTGGTACCGGTGGAACGATTACCGGGGTGGCGGAGGTGATTAAGGAACTCAAACCCAGTTTTCAGGCGATCGCCGTTGAACCGAGTAATAGCCCGGTGTTGTCGGGGGGGAAACCGGGCCCCCATAAAATTCAAGGGATTGGGGCGGGTTTTGTGCCGGAAGTCCTTAAGCGAGAATTAATTGATGAGGTGATTACGGTGTCAGATAGCGAAGCCATTGATTATGGTCGTCGTTTAGCGCGAGAGGAAGGGTTATTATCGGGCATTTCCAGTGGGGCGGCATTATGTGCGGCGATTCAAGTGGCAAAACGTCCGGAGAATGGGGGGAAATTGATTGTTATGATTCAACCAAGTTTTGGAGAGCGGTATCTCAGTACGCCTTTATTTTATGATTTGAATGCAACCGAGGTTTAAAAAACTTTATTGACCTGATTTTATTGATGTCTCTCTTGTCATTCAATCAGGAAACTATTGTTATATTGTTAGCTTTTCTCGGAGATTAGTTAACTGTTTGGTGAGGATCTCAACAGCGATTAAACTCCCTCTAACTCGAAACCTATCTCCTAAGTCGATCCTCCTAAATCCCCCTTCAAAAGGGGGACTTGTCTCCAGAAAGTATGTCAAAAAACTATAGTTCCCAAAATGAACGTGGTTCAACATTCAACCAGACATCACCCTGGGCGATCGCCGTTTTCAAAATTTACGGACAAGAGGGGGATTTTGGATTCAGCCGTTTATTGACCAAAATAGTAACGGTATTCTCGATGAGGGGGAAGAAGTTTACACAAAAAATAGCTCGGAACTATTGAGTTTAAATAACCGTTCTTTAAAAAATTATTCTGGCTTAAATATTACCCCCCAAGCAATTATTTTACCCGCCAATCCTGGGGTTTATCGTTTAGGGCTTGACCCCGCCGGTTATCCCTTAGATTATCAACCCCAACAAACGGCCTACGCGGTAGAGGCGATCGCGGGCAGTTATACCACCGTTTTGATTCCCTTTATTCCTGCCTATCGGATTAGTGGCACGGTAACCCATTCCCAGGGGAAAGTGCTGGTAGGGGCTAGGGTAGAGGCGATCGCCCTGGCAAATCTAGAGCAGAATAGCGAGAAAACCCCGGAAAAACGCATTTCTGTCACCGACGAACAGGGTGAATTTTATTTAGAAAATCTCCAACAAGGTCGCTATCAACTCCAGGTCAATGGACAACCGGCTCAACCGGATACTTTGGTCATTACGGAAACTTCTCCAAACCAATTGACAATCAATTTAACGGTTCCCTAGAATTTCTATGGAACTTTGAGTTATCCCAAATCCGCTTTTCAACACCTCCTCCTTAAGATTAGGTAGGGTTTTGGTTTCCAAATCCAGAGAGCATCGGACTTAAAGACTAAGCCCCTACATTATCTAAAAAAAGGTATGGCAACAGGATTTGTATTACATGATTACGCTTAAAAATCTGTTAACGAACCATGTCGCGGGAAATCCCCTTCCCTTCGGCAGGCTCAGGATGAACCTTTAGGGAGGGGGTGTGCCGTGCGACTTAACTTCCTTTGTGTTACAATGGACTGGTTGACACGGCAACAAATAGCGAAAACCAAGCTAGACACATACAAAGTATTTTGTAACCGTGATTTTGTCCTCAGGAACTGGGGAGTCCGCCTATCGCCAGAATGTAAGACTCGCTATTCTTCGGGATAGAAAGCAGTTCTTTGGGTAGGAAGCTCTGCCCGTTAGGGCGGGGTAGTTCACAATAGAGGTGTCCCCATCGAGCTATTATAGAGGTGTCCCCATCGAGCTATTAGGTTAGCTAGGTGGGGATTCCCATAGGCGAGCTTAATATTGCCAAAACAGTAAAGAAAAGTTATGGCGGTATTTAAGATCGGCGATCGCATCTTCCCCAGTAAGAAGCTGGCACAGGAACGAATCAGGGCTATCCTGTGGGGCTATCAACCAGAAACCTACCTAGACGCTGGGGATTTTGCCCTAGTGCGTGATTTACTAGACTTGCACCCGTCTTCGGAAATTAAGATCGGCTGTGGTGTCAAGGGGATTATGGTTAGGCGTAATATGGGAGCAAATTGTTTCTGGCTAGAAAGGATAGATGGGTCACTGACTGATTTCTCTTATATTGAGTGCTTGAAGCCATTAAGCAATCGGCAAAAAGTCCTGAGAACACTGCGGAGCCTAATCAATGACCAGATCCTTGCCTTCAAACAGGATTATTTTCGGGATAGGGAAACCGCTATCTGTGAGTTTACGGGGGAAGTGTTGCGGTTCAATACGTGCCACGTTGACCATGCCTATCCCCGCACGTTTCTGGCATTAGTCGAAGAATGGAGGCACGGCCACAGCTTAGGGTTTGAGCAAATCGCCATCTGTGGAAGTGAGGACGGAGTGATGGGCGATCGCCTGATAGACCCTGACCTAGAATCGGACTGGCAAGATTACCACAGGGATAACGCAAGGTTAAGAATTGTTTCAGTCAAGGCAAATTGTGGAATCCTGAAAAGTTTAGTCGCTTAGGAAAAATATTATCTTTGTTGCACAAAACGGCTGAAACCCTTATAATATAAGCAAATGCCCGTTTTGTTTTACTCAAACTAGTTATTTGGTGACATAAAAATAACATCCGTACCGGGTGTTTTTTTTTGCCGATGTGTGTATAATGGTTATCGTCACACTAGATAACTTTAGTCCCATGAGTAAAGTAAACAATACAGCAACGGCACTAAAAGCACTGGGGAAGCGAGATATAGCCCTAGTCGCCGGAAGAAAAGAATTTTACTGGGGGAACCTAGAGAGTGGTTTCCAGAGATGCGAGATCAAAGGGGACTACAAATCAGGTGATTATGAATGGATGCCGAAAGGGGCTAGAATCTCCCTAGAGAAGATTAAAAACTCAGACGGGATGTTTTTCCGTCCTAACCAAGTCGGACACTTAGCCAAAACTTGGCAGGGTTCCGATCTGTTTTTCAGTGAGGATGATAAGCGATCGCTAGATGAGCAAAGGGAGAGAGCGAACTGGCTAGAATCGTTAGGCGTTCCCATTGTGCTAAGGGTGTCATCCGGTAGTCAGTCACTGCACATTTATACCCGTACCTCTGACACTGTAAGAGATGTCAAGGTATGGAGAAGAATCGAACGAAAACTGCTAATTGTTGCTGATTCTGACCTATCAATCGAAACCCCAGAAAGATTAATGCGCTTGCCGGGGGGGATGCGTTACAAAGACGGTCAATGGGTAGAGCAGTCAGTCGAGGTGATTAAGGAATACGATAAACTGCCTACCTCTAATGAATTAGAGGCAATTTTAGACGCTACGGGTTTGTTTCCTTACGGACTAAACGACCAGCAATTTTGCGATTACAAAAGATGGCGTAAAACCCAGAAGGGAGAAAACCCCTTACTCAAGTTTCCAGAGCCAGTCAAAACGCCATCTAAAAGGACTTTTACTGGTTGGTTGAATGGTGGGGATAGCTTGATTGATTGTGTTAACCAAGCCAATGACCGATTAGGTTCCGATGCTTTTACGGTTAATAATCTAGGGAGTTTCCAAAATGGAAAAGCCCGATGTGAATGCCCCTTTCACCAGTCAAAATCAGGTAACTCAGCCTTTATCTCTCAACATAACGGGGCATATCTATTCTATTGTCGGATGTGTACCCCAAGAGCGATTGACGGGTTATTTTTCAACTATTGCCTAGACAATAGTGTAGAGCCTGATAATCGCAATTATCCGAAAGGAAAGACGTGGGTAGAATACGCTAAGGTTTATTGTGATCGCGCAGGGGTAACGGTTCCTGAGACTAGAGAACTCAAGAAAAAGTCCGTTTCGGATTGGCGTTTTGAGCGATTAATGGAACGCCTAAATGGATTTGTTAAGGGCATCCCCTACCTTTATCATCTAAGAAAAATCGAACCGTTAACTACTAAAGGAACGGTTATTAACCATCTCCCTAATCCAGAAGATTATCAGGGAGAGATTGTCGAATTTAATGAAGGCGAAGGTGCAAACCTTTACCAAATCGCCGCAAGAATGGGCTATAAGTACATCTTGGATAACAGTCCTACTGGGTCAGGGAAAACCTACACAGTTGGGCAATTACAAGCCGATGGCTTCCATCTTTTAAGTGAAGAGAATCCAGAGTTTACTCGGATTATTTATTGTTCTCAATCAACCCGCAATCCTAATAGTGCAGAAATTGAATCAAAATACTATGAATTTCCCTCAAGAAATGATGGCTTTGTCGAGAATCTAGCTAAGTTTACGCCCGGCGGGAAACCAACTCGCTCTATCTATAATCCTGAAAAAGGAATCAGTGAGCATGAGGTAAGATTACACGGTAACTGTAACCAAATTGCCCATTTTGCCGATGCCTATAAAGCAGGGCATTCTACTAAGGGATTTTGCGGGTCTTGTCCCCATTTTGAGGATTGCAAAAAGGGAGAGGGGAACGGTTACGGCTACTTGTCAACAGCGCAGGACTTTCTGCACGAACGCTATGTCAGGGCAAATTTAGGGTCAATCCCAGTAGAGACGATTGACGATAAAACCACGTTAATTATTGACGAGTCTGAGGTAGCCGAATGGGTTACCCCTCGACAAATTGACCTAGCTGATGTCAATTTTTATAAGGGATATATCAAGAAACATGACCCTGAATTGTACGGGAAGTTATTGTGGTTTATTGATAGTTTCATGGATCTTTTTGATGAATCGAATAACCCCGCCCCTGCTTATGGCTGGACATATCCAGAGTTAAGGGATAAACTCTATGTTACTCCTGAGATTATGGGGTTATTAGGGAAGATTCAACAGCACGAGATTAATTCCCGTCCTAGCCTAGAAGAGCTAGAGAAAGGGGCTAAAATCCATCCTATTTGGCTTTCGGAAGTTATCTCGATTTTAGGGGATTTAAAACAAGGGTCATTGAGCGCAACCAATAACAATTTAACGATCACAATCCCAAACAAACGGGTCTTGGATTCTATCAGCAATGCGGGTGTGAGGGTACTTCAGGATGCCACTCATAGTCGTACCCAGTTAAGTCAAGCGTTAGGGGTAAAAGAGGAAGAAATCCTGGTTGTTCGGCAAGTTGCTAAAGCCAAAAGTAACGTCAAAATCACTCAGTTAGCGGGGGTCGGTAAATTAGGGAACCAACGCTCACAGGATGAAATCAATCGGGCGATCGCCATCCGCAAGCACTATATCGCTATCTATGGGGTCTTAGTCGGATTCACTGACTATAAAGCCCATGCTGAAAAAACCGACTTAATTCATGGTGGAGATGCAAGGGGATCTAATCTATTTAAGAATAAAAAAGTAGTCGTTTCATTAGGGGTTTATCGTCCTAATATGGGGGCTTGCTTAAATGAATATATTGCCTTGACTGGCAATGTTGTAGGCTTTGACGATGAAGGTTTTCAGGAGTATTACGGGCATAAACAAGCCAGTAATATCATTCAAGAATTGGGACGCTTAAGGGCGAATCGTCGGTTAGATGAAGAGTTAGAATTTGTGATCGCGGCTGACGTTGACACCTCGTTTTTAGAAGATTTGGGCTACAACGTTGAGGTTATTGATGCCGTAACAATCAATCCCGATTTCTGTAATAAAGAAATTCGTGTTAAAGCCCGTAACATTGAGAAGGGTAAGGAATTTGTCAGAGAGTTTGGGGAAGAAAAGTTTAAAGAATGTACCCAGAAAGATTTTGCCAGTTTCTTAGGACTGACCCCGCAAGCGGTCAATAACTGGATTAAGAAACACTTAGGAGGGTGTTGGCAAAAGTTTAAGGATATGGTATTGGCGTTAATGAATCCACAACCAACGCCCGACCATAAACTAAACGAAGCGGATTTATCAGAAGTACAAGGGATGCGTGCTGTATTTGATTGGCTGATGGGCGTTCAGGTAACGGATGCGCTTTTTGCCAGTGAATTTAAGGGAGTCGTTGAATGTTTTGAATGGCGAAACGTCCTAGAAGGGATTCGACGGTTACCATTGAATTTAAGCTATCGTTTGCTTTTCCGTATTATTCGCATTGTAGCGATTGATGACAGCGTTTAAAATAGAGAATAAAGTAAACTCTCTCTATTTTTTATGCTACAGTTTGAAGGTTTTGACATTGACATTAAGGTTTCAGACAGAAGTGTGATTACGGCGATCGCCTCTGGTAATCACACTCAGATTACTTTAAAAAGTACCGACTTTAATGGTGTTTTCACCGTTGGTAAGATGGTGAACAAAATCAAAGGACAAATCTTAAAATGGAAAGCTGACGCTACTCCTCAGTCTGCTTTCCTATTAGACGAGTCGGGTAAAATCATCTACACGAATTTACCTTTTAATGAGCAAGATTTTCTGATTGAAAATTATTTAATCAGTGAGGAGGGAATTTTTTATATTGAAAACTATAACGGACAAAATAAAACCCCCGTGACTCTGACTATTTCTTGTTTGAATTACGGAGGGTATTCTTTCTGCACGATTGAGTCTATTCGGCAAC
>JAYKIP010000165.1:0-3909 GCA_035286205.1 Merismopediaceae cyanobacterium | reverse complement strand
AAGCCCAGAATGATTCCCTTTGAAACGGCGGAGGACTTAGAGCGTCTTTTGCTATTGTCGCAAGAGGAGTCCTGTCTGGATCTGGAAGCCAAACAACAAATTCTGCGATCGCTGATGGTGCGGATTGCCCATTGCCGCGTGAAAAATAGTTCCTCTTCCCTGAACCTGCGGGTTAGACTACGCCGTTTAAGCTAATTTGTCGGGCTTGTCGGGCTGAACAGGCCACCTGGGTTAAACGATTTCAGCAATTATTTAACCCCAGGCAACAAGTGTTCCTCAATAAAATTCGTGTAAACGTCGCCGGCTAAAAAAGCGGGAGTGGTTAAAATCCGTTGATGAAAGTCAATGGTGGTGGGAATCCCCGTGATCGCACACTCTCGCAAGGCGCGTCCCATTCGTTTAATGGCAGTACTCCGGTCTGGCCCCCAAACAATGAGCTTGCCGATCAAAGAATCGTAGTAGGGGGGAATCTCATAATCGGTATAAACATGGGAGTCAATCCGCACACCCGGCCCGCCTGGGGGTAAATAGCCACTAATTTTGCCCGGATGGGGACGGAAATTTTGATTAGCGTCTTCGGCATTAATCCGACATTCGATCGCGTGACCATTGAGATGAATTTGGGATTGGTTGACGCTTAATTTTTCCCCCTGGGCAATGCGAATTTGCTCCGTCACCAGGTCTAAACCGGTAATCATTTCGGTAACGGGATGCTCGACTTGAATCCGAGTATTCATTTCCATGAAATAGAAATTCCCGGAACTATCTACTAAAAATTCGACGGTTCCTGCTCCTTGGTATTTGATGGATTTAGCCGCTTTAATGGCCGCATCTCCCATTTTTTTCCGTAATTGGGGAGTCAGGAAAGGACTCGGTGCTTCTTCTAAGAGTTTTTGGTGACGACGTTGGATCGAGCAGTCTCTTTCGCCGAGGTGAACAACGTTACCGTAGCTATCGGCCAGAATTTGAAATTCGATATGACGTGGGCGTTCAATAAATTTTTCTAAATATACCCCAGGGTTACCAAAGGCGGCTTCTGCTTCGCCCTGGGCGGCCTGAAACAGACGGGAAAAATCGCTTTCTTGACGCACGAGACGCATCCCTCGACCTCCTCCCCCGGCTGTGGCTTTGATAATCACGGGATACCCAATCTCGGCGGCCAGTCTCAGGGCTTCTTGTTCCGATTCAATCAGACCGGGACTACCGGGGACGGTGGGAACCCCGGCTCTTTGCATGGTCTTTTTAGCGGTGGATTTATCCCCCATGGCTCGGATCGCTTCCGGGGAAGGCCCAATAAAGGTAATTTGATGGTCGGCACAGATTTCGGCAAAGCGGGCATTTTCCGCTAAAAAACCGTAGCCCGGATGGATCGCTGTTGCATTGCGGGTGAGAGCGGCGGCAATGATATTGGGAATATTCAGATAACTTTTACCGCTGGGGGGCGGGCCAATACAGACACTTTCATCTGCTAGTTGGACGTGGAGGGAAGGACGGTCAATGGTGGAGTGAACAGCAACGGTGGCGATTCCTAATTCTTCACAACTATGCAAGATCCGGAGGGCGATTTCCCCTCGGTTGGCAATGAGAATTTTGGAAAATTGCATGGTTCCCTGGGCATTTGAAAGGTCTATTTAGTAGAATATCGGGTTTTGTTAACAAAAGTCACAGGTTGGGCGTGTCCTAACTTAATGCTTTTTGCCGTTAGGCAGTGAGAGTTTGTTTGACCCAGAGGGCGGTGGCGGGGGCCAGTAAAATGCCGTTGCGATAATGCCCGGTGGCTAATAAGACGTTTGTGAATCCAGGGAGCGATCGCAGAATCGGGGCAGATTCTCCCAGGGGCCGGGGGCGTGTCCCTTGCCAAGTGTAGATCCTCTCTCCCTGGGCGAGGTCGGGACAAAGGGCGATCGCCTGATGATAAATGCTTTCTAAGCGTTGGGGATCGGCAATTAGCGTGCCGTCAGGGTGGGGAAATTCAACGGTGGCCGCGATCGCGTATTCCTTATCTCCCCAGGGAACAAGATGCACGTCATTACAGGTAATCACCGGTTGCCGGGAGGTCACTGAGCTTTGTTGAAGGGCGGAAAGCCCTAGCGGTTGGGGCAGTTTTACCCGTAAACCTTGACCCAGAACGGGTTGGAGAGCAATGGGGGGATCGAAGAAAGGCGTTAGGGCGGGGGAGCCGAGACCGGCGGCAATAATCACCTGATCCGCTTCGATAAAGCCTTGACTGGTTTCCAGACCGGTACAAATACCATCCCGATGGGCTAAATGATGCACCGTTACCCCTGGGCCATAGGTTACGCCTTGGCTTTGGGCCGCTTTGAGTAACTGTTCCGTAAAATGTTGGGGGTTAATCTGACGATCGCGGGGGGAATAAACGGCACTTTGGTCTGGGTTGAGCTTAAGGTAAGGAAATTGCTCGCGAAGTTGTTCAAAAGACCATAGTTCTAGGGGATACCCCTGGGCGGCTCTGGTTTGCTGTAACCGTTGCCATTGACTCTGTTCCTCGGTGGGAATCACTTTAAGAATCCCTTGACGATTGACGGGCAGACTCTCTCCGGTGATCTGCTCTAACTCCGTCACCAGGTTATCAAACCGCTCCAGGGTTGCTTGTCGTAATCGCCAGGCTCGTCCCTTGGTTTTGTGGCTAATCACCCCCATCATCACCCCTAGGGCCGCCCCGGTGGCTCCCTCTGCCGCACTTCGGCCAAGCTCAGTGACCCCCTGCTGTTTTTCGAGGAGGGTGAGTTGAAAAGCGGGAATAGCACTCAGTTCGTAGGCGATCGCCGCCCCAATCACCCCGGCTCCGATGATGACAATGCGTGTCATAATTTGCTCTAGGATTGGTTCGTTTGGTTAATCACAGCACTTTGACAAAGCTCAGTGACTATACAATTTGGGGGATCAATAGATTAGCATGGAAGATTGAAGCCTATCCTCTCTGTTTTTTGACTAAGGAGACTGCCCGTGAATAGTTCCCCTAAACTGATTACGTTTAACGATTCGGGTCTGGGTTGTTTTTTGACCCTTTTAGGGATTGCGCTATTTTTAGGGGCGATCGGGTTGGGCTGGCTTGTCAAAAGTGTTGTAATCCTCTTTATTTTACTCTTGGCTTCCCCGATTATTGGCTTTTTCCTATTACGTTGGTGGATGAAACGGAATTTAATTGAGGCCCCTTGTCCCGTTTGTAGCTATGAATTTACGGGCTTTAATGGCAGTGAATGTCGTTGTCCCAGTTGTGGGGAAGTGCTGATTGTTGAGAATGGCAAGTTTGAGCGATTAACGCCTCCCGGTACGATTGATGTCGAGGCGATCGAGGTTAATGTCAAAATGTTGGAAGATTAGACTCATGGTCATTATTAAACCCCGTCTAACTCGAAACCTATAATTGTTGGATCTACTAGGGCGATCCCCCTAAATCCCCCTTCAAAAGGGGGACTTTTGCCTGAAACATATCTCGAAAAACTACAGTTCCCAAAATGGACGGGGTTTATCTTTCCTGAGTGAATAAACCTAATAATAGCGTTTTATCATCCTGGGTTTTATGATTTAAACGCTCGGAATGAAGAAAATCTTCTAAGTAACTCGCATTGGCTTCAAGCTCTTCCGTCTCTGCTAAAAACATTTCTAACGGTTGAAAAAAAGGTGCAAAGGCTGTCCAATCTCGATAACGAATCGCCACTTTTTCCAGTCCATCAGTGGCCGCACAAATAAAGGCGATCGGTTGAGCAATCACCTGAACTTGTAAATCATCTAAGGCTGGTTGAGAGGTAATAAAACTGGTCTCATTAATATATTCTCCTTTGTCCGGATGAAAAACCAATTGATAATCTGAATCCTCAGACCGAATCACCAAAAATCCATCCCCAATTTGCATCGCTAAAAGTCCCCTGGGACTCGCAATAAAGA
>JAYKIP010000164.1:0-3319 GCA_035286205.1 Merismopediaceae cyanobacterium | reverse complement strand
TGAGAAAACCTTAACCATTACTGTTGATAATGTTAATGAAACGCCAACGGATTTAGCGATTAGTGCTACCACTGTTAACGAAAATGTGGCGGCGAATACGGTGATTGGCACGTTGTCTTCCACTGACTCGGATGCAGGAGATAGCTTTACCTATAGTTTGGTAGCGGGAACGGGAGATACGGATAATGCCGCGTTCTCTATTGTGGGGAATCAATTACAGATTAATAATTCTCCTGATTTTGAAACCCAAAATAATTACAGTATTCGAGTCAAAACAACTGATCAAGGGGGATTCGCATTTGAGAAGGTGCTGACCATTGGGGTAAATAATGTCAATGAAACGCCAACGGATTTAGCCTTAAGTGCTACCACTGTAGATGAAAATGTGGCGGCGAATACGGTGATTGGCACCTTGTCTTCCACTGACCCGGACACAGGAGATAGCTTTATCTATAGTTTGGTAGCGGGAACAGGAGATACGGATAATGCCGCGTTCTCGATTGTGGGGAATCAACTCCAGATTAATAATTCTCCTGATTTTGAAACCCAAAATAATTACAGTATTCGAGTCAAAACAACTGATCAAGGGGGACTGGGATTTGAGCAAGTCTTAACCATTACTGTTAATAATGTTAATGAAGCTCCGACAGATCTAATTTTTCAGAATGTTGTTACTGAGTTAGCGGAAGATGCAAATGTTACGCCAGAATTGAAAGTCGCTGATCTCACTATCGAAGACGATGGTTTAGGTACTAATAATCTGTTCCTCACGGGGCGTGATCGCGATCGCTTTTTAATTCGGGATCTGGCTCTTTATTACGTCGGTGGAACCTTGAACTTTGAAGCTCAAAATCGTTACGAAGTGACTGTCAATGCCGATGATGAAACCCTGGGGACAACTCCCGATCTCGCTCAGAATTTTACCTTGGCGATCGCGGATGTTAATGAAGCTCCCACAGCCGTCATTCTCACCAATACGACTCAGACACTCATTGAAAATACCGATACTAGTCAAGGAGTCAAAGTTGCCGATATTCAAGTCACCGATGATGCTTTAGGCACCAATAGCCTTTCTTTACTGGGGAATGATCAGGGGAGTTTCGAGGTTCGTGGTCAGGAATTATTCTTCATCGGCAAGGCAGACTTTGAAGCCCAAAACCTCTATGACCTGACGGTGGCGGTGACTGACACAACCCTTAAACCGGCTCCTAATGCCACACCGGATGCAACGGTGAACTTTACCCTCGAAATTACCAATCTCCCCGATCAAACCGTTAGTCCCCAAACTCTTCAATTTGCAAATGCGGGGAATGGACAAGGGGCTTTGGTTTTAGATTTTAGTAACTTACCCGGTACTGTTCAGGTCAAAGCCGATGAAGAGGGACTCAAACAGACCGGAGCTTTCTTTAATAACATTGTCGGTCTCTATAAAGTCGTGGATGGAAATGGAGCCGTGTTGGATATCCTCGATTTAGATGACGATGGCAATGTGACCGAGTTAATTCAACCTGGCGAGACCGGTTATGCTCGTACTGCCCTTAGTCAAGCGGTGAATAACTTCATTTTGCGGGCCAGTGGAGAAGGTAGCCAATCCAGCACCACCGCTACCGAATTCGGGGATGTGTTGTTGGAAGGGGGTCAACGCTACGCGCCCTTTGTCATTGCCAATGGGGGCAATCTGGGAGGCGGTCTGCAAGAGAGTATTCAGGCGTTTTTAGGGAAAAATCCAGATAACACGGCGGCTACCCTAGAAAACTTTATGACCCATGAGGTGGCCTATTTCTCCTTTGGGGCGGCCAATCCTGATGGCGCAGAACATTTACGCGATCGCGGGAATAATACCTTCGGTTTTGAAGACCTACCGGGGAACTTGACCAATATCAGTGATAATGACTTTAATGATGGGATTTTAGCCTTTACGTTTATGGGTTAAAGATTAGGTTTTGCCCTCTACTAATACACATAGTCTGCAAAATCGGGAACTTCTTCGTTTCACCTATGGTTTTTTCTAAGCAATCTAAGTTTTTTCAATGGCTTAGGGGAGGGAATAGGCTAAAATAAAACCGCTTTGCTAAGTATTTCGCTCATCCAGCGCGATCGCCATTAAGAGCCACTGAGGAGAGATTCATGCCTGTCGGTTTACCGGAATTTGTCGAAAATCCTGAAAATAGATGTCCTGTTATTCTGTTGGTGGATACCTCTCGCTCGATGGGAGGACGACCCCTACAGGAATTAATCGAAGGTCTGAGAATTTTTAAGGAAGAGGTACAGCAGGATACCCAAGCGGCGTTAAGTGTGGAGGTGGCCATTGTCCAATTTGGTAAATCCGTTGATTTAGTGCAGGATTTTGTGACCATTGATGATTTTGATCCCCCCAAATTAACGGCGGATGGCATGACCCCCATGGGAACGGCGATCGAATTTGCTTTGGATTTATTGGAAAAACGGAAGGCAACCTATCGGGTAAATGGGGTGCAGTATTATCGCCCCTGGATTTTTATGATTACCGATGGCGCACCGACAGATCCCTGGGTCAATGCGGCTCGACGGTTACAGGAAGCGGAAAGTGAAAATAAGTTACTGTTTTTTGCGGTTGGGGTAGAAGGGGCGGATCTGGATACCCTTAACCATATTGCACCACCAAATCGGCCTCCTGTATTGCTTAATGGTTTAGATTTTCGTTCGATGTTTGTCTGGTTAAGTAGTTCTATGAAACGGGTCTCCCAGGGCAAGGTGGGGGAAGTGATTGTGTTACCGCCAGTGGGTTGGGGACAAATTACTACTTAGGTCGCAAGGCAAGCATCATTATGTCAGTTTCTCCCTCCTGGAAGGCGATCGCCCGCTCGGTGATTGGTTATAACCATTTGACCCAACAGTTACCCTGTCAGGATTACAGTGAATATCGGTTACTCACTCCTGAGCTTTTAGTGGGAGCGGTTGCCGATGGCGCAGGTAGTGCAAAGTTAGCGGAATTAGGGGCGATAGTAGCGGTCAAAACGGCCTTGGATTATGTCGCAAAATGGCAGGGTTTCTATCAGCGTTATGAGACAACTTTGGGCTATCAAGGGTTTATGTCTCCGGCGATCGCTGAACCATTTTTTCAGAAATTAGTCCGTCGAGTACAACGTCAATTAAAGGAACAATCCCAAACCCTTCAAGTCCCGATGCAAACTTTGGCAACAACGCTTTTAGTCTTTATTGCGAGTCCCAGGGGACTTTTAGCGATGCAAATTGGGGATGGATTTTTGGTGATTCGGTCTGAGGATTCAGATTATCAATTGGTTTTTCATCCGGACAAAGGAGAATATATTAATGAGAC
>JAYKIP010000163.1:0-7548 GCA_035286205.1 Merismopediaceae cyanobacterium | reverse complement strand
AATAAAGCAGCAATTGATCAACGCCTTACAACAACTAGAGACCATTGAATATGTTGCTTAATCAATATCAAACCAATTTTCTTAACATTATTCAAAAATATGTTAATAGTGGCTGGATCATCTCGTTTGATTTTGCTGTTGATGCGAGATCAAGCTATATTGGTTTTATTCAAGGCAATTTAGAATTTTTAGATAACTCATGTCTATTTTTTAAAGAATATATTAACCTGCAAGATACTCTTGAAAAACTATCCTATTCATTCCATTACCAAGATCCAGATAATAATTTAATATTTCGCTATGATAATGCAAAGCATAAACCAGACTTAGGCTATGTCAATCATAAACATATTCAGAATCAAATAATACCATCGGCTATTCCCGACATAGAACAGGTAATCACGGAGATCATTAGAGATCATTTAAAGGGTTAAAGAGAGGAACAGAGTTTATTGAGCATCATTCTGGTTTGTTCATTACACGGTTCTTTGTTGCTCTAACATAGCCGCGATCGCCGCTTGATAAATAACTTGCCAGGGCTGATGAGATTGACGGGCCAAAGTCGCACAATCCTCAAACTCAGGATGAAGATTATATAAATTTCCCTGATGATCATAGGCACACTTAATCGTCACCTCACCGTAGGGCGTTGTCACCCGATGAAATTGGCGGGCTAAAATCGTGCGGGTTTGTTGAGAAACACGAATGCCTAACGTCGTTGTTTCTTGAAACAAAATTTGTTGACAGGATGACATCTGGGCTGGATGACACAAAACCGTTAATAAAATCCCCGGACGAGACTTCTTCATCCCGATCGCCATAGTGAACACATCTAAAGCCCCCGCCGCCAATAACTGCTCAAATAAATAACCGATCGCCTGGGGATTCAAATCATCACAATGGGTTTCTAACACCATAATCGTTTCCTGGGTTCCCAAACTCGGACGATCACTCTCCGAAGTTACCGTTAAATCGCCTAACCATAACCGCAAAATATTCGGCGTAGATAAATCGTGACTGCCCGCCCCTAACCCAATTTTGTGTAACGTCATCCCTGGAGCTTGCCCAAAGGATTCGGCTAAGGTCACGGCGATCGCCGCCCCGGTCGGAGTTACCAATTCCCGGTCAATGCCATTGCTATAAATAGGGACTTGTCGAGATTCCCATAACTTTACTACGGCTGGAACCGGCACCGGTAAACGACCATGCTCTGCCCAGACTGTCCCGCCCCCCGTTGGTAAAGCCGAACAAAAAATTCGCTCAATCCCCAAATAATCCAACCCTAAACAGGTTCCCACAATATCCACAATCGCATCCGTTGCCCCCACCTCATGGAAATGTACTTGCTCCGGCGCAATACCATGGACAGCCCCCTCCGCGATCGCCAACCGTTGAAAAACCGCTAAACTCCACTCCTTCGCCCTGGAGGGAATCGCCGCCTGCTGAATTAATCCCTGAATCTCCGGTAAATGACGATGGGGAGCATGATGGTGATGATCATGATGGTGATCCGGGGGAAGCCTGTCCGATAATAATTGTACCTGGACTTTCGTTGCCTGTTGACCCTGACGCTGTACCAACTCTGACCGGAGATCATATTCCTGGGCTAAACCTAACTTGGCCAACTCCGCCGTCAGATAGGCTAAAGGGACTCCCGCAGACACTAAAGCCCCAAGGCACATATCCCCGGCGATCCCGGTCGGACAGTCAAAATAAGCTATGCTAGGCATACTATGGCAACCCTTTATTCCCTCCATCCCGAAACGCCCCAAACTCGCACGGTGAGTACCATCTGCGACGCATTGCAACGGGGGGCGATCATGCTCTATCCCACCGATACCGTCTATGCGATCGGCTGTGATCTCAACGACAAGGCGGCAGTCACACGGGTCAGGCAATTAAAACAACTTTCTAATGATAAACCCTTAACGTTTCTCTGTTCTTCCCTTTCCAATATTTCGGAATACGCGATCGTTGAAGACCAGGCCTATCGGTTAATGCGACGGTTAATTCCCGGCCCCTACACTTTTTTATTGCCGGCCACGAAATTGGTTCCCAAATTAGTCCTCAATCCGAAACGGAAAACGACTGGTATTCGAGTACCCAATTCCCCCATTTGCCAAGCAATTTTAGAGCAATTAGGCAATCCTATTATTTCAACTTCGGCCCATTTACCGGATCAAGATGAACTGAAGCCCCTCGAAAAAGCTGTTCTATTTGACCTTTTTGAGAAGATTGTGGACATCATTATTGACGACGATCAAGATGCTGGTTATGAAGTGTCAACCATTGTTGATTTTACGGAAAAAAGCCCCCAAATTGTGCGTCAGGGGCTAGGTAGTGATGCACTAGAAAGTTTGCTATAAATGGAATTATCTTTCAAAATGCGCGTCTTTGCCCTCGGTTCCCAATCCACACCAATTTATCCGTTTCCCCCTTTTTTAAGGGGGGGCTAGGGGGGATTCCCGACTGATGAGTACACAATAGCCACTTTGGAGGAGAAATTGGGAGGGATCTTAGGTCATAGGTTCTTTAGGCTAGGGGAAATTGCGGGAATGAGGATCCGGTAAAATGAGGGTTCCTTGCTGATGTTCCAGAAGGGCGGGAATTGCCGTTAACTGACCGATCGCCGCCCAGGCTCCAGTTTGCTCTACAAAACGACAGGCCGCTTCCACTTTTGGCCCCATGGAACCCGCCGCAAAACGATAACGCCGTAACTGTTTGGGAGAGGTTTGTCGCAGGGCGTGGGCATAGGCCGTTCCCCAATCTTCATAGACCGCATCTACATCGGTTAAGAGGAGTAATCCCTGAGCTTTTAATCCCTGGGCCAATAAAGCCGCCGCTAAATCCTTGTCAATCACGGCCTCGACTCCGTGAATCCGTCCCTGGGTAATCTGTACCGGAATCCCGCCTCCCCCGGCACACACCACTAAGGCTCCCGATTGGACTAATAACTGGAGCGTGGCTAATTCCAAAATGCGTTGGGGTTCCGGTGAAGGCACTACCCGGCGATAGTATTGACCATCCGGGGCGATCGCCCATCCCCTGGTAGCGGCTAATTGACGGGCTTCACTTTCGCGATAGACGGGGCCAATGAATTTAGTCGGTTGGGCAAAGGCGGGATCATTGGGATTGACTTCGATCTGGGTTAATAAGGTCACCACCTGGCGATCGGGTAATTCATTGCGTAATTCCTGCTCCAACAAATAACCGATCATCCCTTCCGTTTCGGCTCCTAACACATCCAAAGGGTAGGGTTTCACCGATTTATCGGCCTCGGCTTGCAGAGCTAATAAACCCACCTGGGGGCCATTGCCATGGGTAACTACTACCGGATAATCCTGGGCTACCTGGGCGATCGCCTGGGCGGCCCCTTGGATATTGTGCTGTTGTAACTCGGCTTCCAGGGGTTGGCCCCGTTGTAGTAGGGCATTTCCCCCCAAGGCAATCACCAAGGGCGAGAGGGTATTCATACTAACCCCCTTTGGGCTAAGAAATGATCCACGCGATCGCCTAGGCCGGGCTGTTCCGCTTCCCCAAATTCGTAGGTTGCCCGCAGAATCGGTTTATTGACCTGAATTAAGGCCCTGAGATCACTGGGGGTTCCCGATACCACGCAATCCACCTCGGCTCGATTCAGGGTTTCGGCGATCGCCGCTAATTGAGCGGGATAGTAACCCATGGCCGGTAAAATGGGGCCAATATGGGGATATTGGGCATAAATCGCAGAAATTTCCGGAACCGCATAAATTCGGGGATCAACAATATTTAAGGCCCCCGCCTGGGTTGCCGCAATATAACCGGCCCCGTAGGCCATGCCCCCATGGGTGGTTGTCGGCCCGTCCTCGATGACTAAGACCCGCTTGCCCTTAACCTGGTCTGCCTGCTCTAGGGTAATGGGAGATTTTGCTCGTAATACTTGCGCCTGGGGATTCACCGCCCTGACCGTTTCCATCACCCGTTGCACATCCGCATCCGCCGCCACATCCACTTTGGGAATAATAATCACATCGGCCATGCGTAACACCACTTCCCCCGGATGGTGACTGGTTTCATCGCCGGGCCGGAGGGGATCTACCAATACCAGGTGTAAATCTGGACGCACAAAGGGAAAATCGTTATTGCCTCCATCCCACAGAATCACTTCCGCTTCGTAGGCCGCCTTCTCAATAATCGTTTGATAATCTACCCCGGCATAGACGACATTGCCGGCCCGGATATGGGGTTCGTACTCTTCCCGTTCCTCAACGGTACAGTCTGCCTGAGTGAGATCGTCTAAATCGGCAAAGCGTTGCACGGCCTGTTTTTCCAGATCACCGTAGGGCATGGGATGGCGAATCACCGCAACTCGTAATCCTTTTTCCCTTAATCGTTTCGAGAGCCAACGGCTGGTTTGGGATTTACCGCATCCTGTCCGGACAGCCGATACTGCAATCACCGGAACCTTGGCCGATAGCATGGTCTGGCTGGGGCCTAGCAGAACAAAATTCGCCCCTGCGGCCAATACCCTAGAGGCTAAGTGCATTACCTGGGCGTGGGTCACATCGCTATAGGCAAAGACAACCTGATCCACCTTTTCCCGTTGACAGAGGCTTTCCAGTTCCGCTTCGGCCACAATGGGAATCCCGTCGGGGTAAAATTCCCCGGCTAAACTCGCTGGATAACGGCGATCGCTAATACCCGCAATTTGGGCGGCAGTAAAGGCCACAACCCGATACCCAGGATGGTGACGATAGACCTGGTTAAAGTTGTGGAAGTCTCGACCGGCGGCTCCCATAATCACGACCCGTTGGGGTTTATTCATACTATCACCCTTCCTGAATGGTGGCAGTGGTAGAGCGGCGATCGCCGAGGTTCTCTCCCCAGGACAACCGCCCCGGAACTCCCCAATTCCATCCGTATTTTTGCTAATAAATTTGGATAAATAATTCCTGAAAAAATCAAAAATTATTGATCCCCGATTGCTTTTCTACCCTTCATCATAAAGAATAACCGAGATGAAGAATAAGAGGTTGTTACAATACTTATTACTGCACCTGGACTGACTCGCTAGTTATCGTGCCTTGAGATGGCATGAGTGAACGCACTAAAGTTCGCAAGAACTAGATAAACCCATGTTGTGTTACAAAAAAGTTATAAAGCCTCAATGGGGAAGGATTCTGCCTTAAGCTATCAAAAAAGTTATTGGATTAAGTTTGCAATGGTCACAGCTAAAACGCCTTTTTCTCGCAGCGATCGCGATCGCACCAGCAACCTGGTTAAATTAGCCGGATTTTTGATTGCGTTATATGTACAACGTCGCTTTTTCCCAACAAAAAAGTATGAATATAACGATGACTATCTACCACCGTTAGCATTAACCAATGTACCGGAGAGTCGTTTTTTTGAGAAGGTTTTTGGGATTGCGTTACCGAACTTACCGGAAGGTGCTTTCCCCAGTCTTGTTTGGGTCATTAAAGTTATTCTGCGTTTGATTATCCTTACAATCAATAACTATTTAATTCAGCATAATACGGTCAATCGCACTTCAACTCGTTTTCAAACCCTTCAGCAAAACCTGGATGAAATGAAAAACCAGGCTAAAGGGTTAACCTGGGATCTAGAAGACCGAGGAAACCAAGAAAATTTAACGGTTTTAGTCCAACAGCTAGAAACATCCTTAGCCAATATCGTCAAGGACTTGGATTTAGATAATCAACTACGCCTAGCTCGTAAAGAACATCCCTCGGACGATGAAAATCTCTGTTTTGAAAAATTAATTAAACAGGCTTTTTTAGAAGGCGAAAATTGGCTGAATCAGTATCTCTCAGACTATAAGTTTTCTAAAAAGCAAGAGCACCTTTTTCAGGAGTCTGTCTTAATCCAAAGTTTACAAAAAACGATTGGTTATGCCGCAAAATTGGCCGAATTAACCGATTTACAAGGGGAAGTGGTCGCTGATACAATCCCAACTCTCCATGACTACAATCAACTCTATCAAATTATTCGGAAGCCCGCCATTGCCAACGTTTTTCAAGAGGATTTAATCTTTGCGTATCTTCAAGTGGCCGGGGCCAACCCCTTAGTGTTAGAGGCTTATACCCAGACTTCGACTCGTTTACCGGTTTCTGAGGAGCAATACCAGGCGATCGCCGCTAAATATGGCGTGACCGATAGTTTTCCGCAAGCCCTAGGAGAAGGACGGTTATTTATTGCCGATTATCAAGTGTTGGAAGGGTTAGTCAGTGGTAACTATGTTAGCCAAGAAGTCACCCAACAAAAATATGTAACAGCCCCTATTGCCCTCTTTGCCGTTCCCCCAAAAACTTCTACCAATCGGTCATTGTTTCCGGTGGCGATTAGTTATCGTCCATCGGTGATGAGTGATCCTGCTTGTTTGGTGACTCCCTTAGAGAGTAATGAGCAGGGAGAACCCTGGATGACCGCCAAAAATATCGTTCAAATGGCGGATTGTAATTACCACGAACTGATTTCCCATTTAGGACGCACCCACTTAATTGTAGAGGTCTTTATTGTGCCGACCTATCATTTGCCGATGGGTCATCCGGTGCGGACTTTGTTAATTCCCCATTTTGAAGGAACCGTGTTAATTAATTATGGAGCCCATGCCTTTTTAGTGGCTCCCGGTGGCTCAGTGGATTCTCTTTTAGCGGCTAGTGTGGGAGCAGATCAATCCCTTGCGGCTTGGGGAACCCAAAGTTATCTTTTTGATTTTAATGCGATTCAATTTCCCAAAACTTTACGGAATCGTGGGGTTAATAATCCAGATACTTTACCGATTTATCCCTATCGAGAGGATGGACAACTCATTTGGGAGGCGATTCATACCTGGGTGACGGATTATATCCAGATTTACTACGAGAATGATCAAGCCGTAGCGATGGATTCATCCTTACAAACCTGGGGAGAAACCCTGATTTCTTTGCAGGGGGGACGTTTACAAAATTTTGGTGAAAATGAGCAGGGTCATCTTCTGACAAAAGCCTATTTAGCAGAAGTTCTTGCTACGGTGATTTTTACCGCCAGTGCCCAACACGCTGCCGTTAATTTTGCACAAAAAGCGTTGATGATGTATGTACCGGGTTTTCCTTTAGCCCGTTATCAAAAACCACCGGTAGATCCCCAGCCCAGGGATAATTTTATGGCAGGACTTCCTTCCCTGAGTCAAGCTCAAAATCAGATTAATATTCTTTATCTTTTGGGTTCGGTGTATTTTACGACCCTAGGGGATTATCCCGCCGGTACATTCCCAAATAATGCTCAGTTAAACACTGCTTTACAACGGTTTCAAGCTCACTTACAAACTGCAACGGAGACGATTACCCTTCGCAATCAAAGCCGCGATCGCCTCTTCCCTTACGAATTTCTGTTACCGCCAAATATTCCCCAAAGTATCAACATTTAGAGGAGCCGGGAGAAAAATATACTTGGCACGGTCATAGATTGTGATTTTTGCCCCCTAAATCCCCCAATACTGGGGGACTTTAAAAGCCATACACAAAGAACGGTTCCCCCCAAAGTTGGGGGGCTAGGGGGGCTAAACTTAAA
>JAYKIP010000162.1:0-6362 GCA_035286205.1 Merismopediaceae cyanobacterium | reverse complement strand
TTGGAGCTAGTAGTTTAATTTTTGGTTATTTAGGTTTCTTGTTGTTACGGGGGTATTTTCAGCGCAATCTTGCTTCGATTTTTCTGTCTTTGGTGGTGGGATTTCTCTATGGTGGATTAATTTTTGGGGTTTTACCCACTCAACCAGATGTTTCTTGGCAAGGTCATCTTTTTGGATTTATTGGGGGAGCATTATCGGCTAAATTGGTGGCTACTGAAAAACGGTTTTATTCCTAATTTAATGAATCCCAGGATACCCAATTGTCAACCATAGCAATGATGAATCTTTCCTCGCTTCAACCTTCACAAATTGTTTGCCTAGAAAGTCAATCCCAGGCTCTTTATGGTGAAGTGATCCAGATTATTGAACCTCGTCAACTGTGTTGGATGCGTCCCCTGCTTCTTGCGAAATTTGAGACAGAAAGTTTATCCCGTTCTTCGGTGCGAGAAGTGGATCAAGCTCAGGAACTCTGGGATGTGCGCTTAACGGCGGATTTGGCTTATCCTTTACCCCTGTTTCGCCCTGCTTTTGATACGGAAGTGATACCCTTGATTAGCCATTTAGGGGATTTGGATACACCTGAAAAAAATATCTTTAATAAACAACAATTACAGTCTTTTCTCCAGCAAATTTGGCAAGAAAATGCGGATGTTTTTCAATCTTGAGGGGGCGATTTTGCCTGGGAAGCTTAACGGGTGAGATGGACACCACGCTTTTAGGGATAATAGACAAGCCCTATTATTTTCTTCTGGCCATGGCTTTTCTCTCCCTTGATGCTGTAACGGATGCGGCAACAACCCATCAAACCCTGACCCTCACGCCGCCGAGTCATTTAACCTTGCGGGGAACCCTGCGCATCCCTGGGGACAAATCTATTTCCCATCGGGCTTTAATGTTAGGGGCGATCGCCGAGGGAGAGACGGTGATTGAAGGGTTATTACTGGGAGAAGATCCGCGCAGTACGGCCCATTGTTTTCAGGCGATGGGCGCTAAAATTTCCCCCCTCAACAGCGAAAAAGTGATCGTTCAGGGGATTGGTTTAACAAATCTTCAGGAACCGTCGGATATTCTCAATGCGGGCAATTCAGGAACGACGATCCGCCTCATGTTGGGATTACTGGCGGCCCAATCCGGGCGATTTTTTACTGTGACCGGCGATGACTCCCTGCGATCGCGGCCCATGTCCAGGGTCATTAAACCGTTGCAACAGATGGGAGCGCAGATTTGGGGTCGTCAAGGCAATACATTAGCCCCCTTAGCCGTTCAAGGTCAACCTCTACAACCGATTCATTACCATTCCCCCATTGCCTCTGCCCAGGTCAAATCCTGTCTTCTTTTAGCGGGATTAGCCACCGAGGGCCAAACCACCGTCACCGAACCGGCCCTTTCCCGTGACCATAGCGAACGAATGTTTAAAGCCTTTGGAGCAGAGTTAAGCATTGACCCCCAAACCCATAGCGTGACCGTCACCGGGCCAGCGAAGTTGCAAGGGCAATCCGTGATTGTGCCGGGGGATATTAGTTCGGCTGCCTTTTGGTTAGTGGCCGGTTGTATCGTCCCAGATTCGGAGCTACTCATCGAAAATGTGGGGATGAATCCGACGCGCACCGGAGTTTTAGAAATCCTCGCCCAAATGGGGGCTAATATTACCCTCGAAAATGAGCGGATCGTAACGGGGGAACCAGTGGCCGATCTCCGGGTGAAATCCAGTCAACTGCAAGGCTGTACCTTTGGTGGTGCAATTATTCCCCGGCTCATTGATGAAATTCCCATCCTCGCGGTGGCCGCGGCCTTTGCCACTGGGACAACACGCATTCAGGATGCGGAAGAATTACGGGTGAAAGAAAGCGATCGCCTGGCGGTCATGGCCTCGGAATTAGTCAAAATGGGCGCAAAAATTACCGAATTTCCCGATGGCTTAGAAATTACCGGCGGTTATCCCCTCACCGGCACCCGTGTAGATAGCTTTACCGATCATCGCATTGCCATGAGCCTGGCGATCGCCGCCCTGGGAGCCAAAGGGCAAACCCAAATCCATCGAGCCGAAGCCGCCAGTATCTCCTACCCCAGCTTTATCAGTACCCTAGAGCAAATTGGCGTGGGTTAAGACCTGGATGGGGTTAGCAAGTCAGCTATTTTGAAGAAGTCCCCCTTACTAAGGGGGATTGAGGGGGATAAAATCTAAAAGTGTGAGTTTTTAAGATGTGTGTACGCAGTCGCTTAGGAAGAGCAGAAGCCAATGAACAGGAGAATTAAGAATAAGTCGTTATTCTTTTGACGAGTGACTATTTGGGAATCCCTGGAGAAATCTCTCACACTTCACGAAACTAGGGCATAATAAAGGCATAGACTGGCAAATCTATCTCAGAGATACTGAATCATTAATTCTCTTGATACCCAACTGATTTGACTAGCCTTGCCCACCCTCAGCCTTTTTCTTATGGTTCAATCTCGATCGCCGCAATATCCGATTCAAAGCTATCGCCACCCTGATATTCATAACGTTGTCCCCATGGTTGTGGAGCAGTCAGGGTTAGGAGAAAGGGCGTTTGACATTTACTCACGGCTCTTACGGGAACGAATTATTTTCTTAGGAACCCCCGTTGATGATCAAGTCGCGGACTCCATTGTGGCCCAACTGCTCTTTTTAGATGCCGAAGACCCCGAAAAAGATATTCAACTCTATATCAATTCGCCGGGAGGGTCAGTGTATGCGGGATTAGCCATCTACGACACCATGCAACAGGTACGGCCCGATGTCGCCACCATTTGTTTCGGATTAGCGGCCAGTATGGGAGCCTTCTTGTTATCGGGAGGAACCCAGGGCAAACGTATGGCTTTACCCAGTTCGCGGATTATGATCCATCAACCCCTAGGGGGGGCCCAGGGCCAAGCGGTGGAAATTGAAATTCAAGCCAAGGAAATTCTCTACATCAAAGAAAGGCTGAATACCATGCTGGCGGAACATACTCAGCAACCCTATGACCGCATTGCGGCGGATACGGAACGAGATTTCTTTATGTCGGCTGAAGAAGCCAAGGACTACGGTCTGATTGATTTAGTGATTTCCCGTCCAAACCTGCCCGATCCTTCCGTTCCCGTTACTTCGTTGGGTTAATACTATGCCGAAATACGATTCCCACCTCAAATGTTCCTTCTGTGGTAAATCCCAGGAACAGGTACGGAAATTGATCGCCGGGCCAGGGGTTTATATCTGTGATGAGTGTGTGGAGCTTTGCAACGAAATTCTTGATGAAGAGTTACTAGAAGCCAATAGTCCTCCCCCTCCCCCCCAACGCTCGGAAAATGGTAAACGTCGCAGCGATCGCCTCATTTCCGGCAAATTACCCAAACCGGCGGAGATTAAAAGTTACCTAGACGAATATGTGATCGGTCAGGAAGAAGCCAAAAAAGTCCTCTCCGTCGCCGTCTATAACCACTACAAACGGCTGAGTCTCCTCCACAGCAAAGCCAACTCCAAAAATGACAACGGGGTAGAACTGCAAAAATCCAATATTTTATTGGTGGGGCCCACCGGATCGGGAAAAACCTTGTTAGCCCAAACCCTCGCGAAATTTTTAGACGTTCCCTTTGCCGTTGCCGATGCCACCACCCTCACCGAAGCGGGATATGTGGGGGAAGACGTGGAAAATATCTTACTCCGGCTCTTACAGGTCTCTGACCTCGACGTGGAGGAAGCCCAACGGGGCATTATCTACATTGATGAAATTGATAAAATTGCCCGCAAGAGTGAAAATCCTTCGATTACCCGTGATGTGTCTGGGGAAGGGGTACAACAAGCGTTATTAAAAATGCTGGAGGGAACGGTCGCCAATGTGCCTCCCCAGGGCGGGCGTAAACATCCCTATCAAGACTGCATTCAAATTGATACAAGTAATATTCTCTTTATCTGTGGGGGAGCCTTTGTCGGTCTGGAAAAAGTGGTAGATCAACGGCTCGGCAAAAAATCCATGGGCTTTATCCAGCCAGGAGACATCCCGACCAAGGAAAAACGGGCGGCAGTTCTGATGAAACAGGTAGAACCCGATGATCTGGTGAAGTTCGGCATGATTCCCGAATTTGTGGGACGGATTCCGGTGATGGCCTGTTTAGAACCGTTGGACGAGGATGCTCTGATCGCCATTTTAACCCAACCCCGCAATGCCCTTGTGAAACAGTATCAAACGCTGTTGAAGATGGATAATGTGCAACTAGAGTTTAAACCCGATGCTGTCCGGGCGATCGCCAAGGAAGCCTACCGACGGAAAACGGGAGCCAGGGCATTACGGGGCATTGTGGAAGAATTAATGCTGGAAATGATGTACGAATTGCCTTCGCGGAAGGATTTAAAACATTGTTTAATTACCCGCGAGATGGTGGAAAAACGTTCTACTGCCGAACTGTTATTACATCCCTCCTCTTTACCCAAACCGGAGTCTGCTTAATCTAAGAAGAAAACTGTGAAAATTGTCTTTTTTGGGACACCTGAATTTGCGGTACCAACCCTGCGTGGCCTCCTCGAAGCAGAAAACATTGAGGTGGTGGGTGTGGTGACTCAACCGGATAAACGACGGGGCCGGGGCAATCAACTCAATCCCTCACCGGTCAAAGAGGTAGCCCTAGAATATCCGTTACCCCTCTGGCAACCCTCGCGTCTCAAGCGGGATACGGAAACCCTAGCGGCCTTACAGGCGACCCACGCCGATGCTTTTGTGGTGGTGGCCTACGGTCAACTATTGTCGCCGGCGGTGTTGGCCATGCCCAAACTCGGTTGCATTAATGTCCATGGTTCGCTCTTACCCCAATATCGCGGGGCGGCTCCGATGCAGTGGGGGTTATACCAGGGCGATCGCCTCACGGGCATTACCACGATGTTAATGGATCAGGGGATGGATACGGGCCCCATGCTCCTGCGTCAGGAAGTGGAAATCGGTCTGTTTGACAGTTTGGCGGAGGTCTCCCAACGACTTTCTCAGCTTGGGGCGGATCTATTGTTGCAAACCCTAGAACAATTACAAGCGGGGCAACTGCAACCGATTCCCCAGGGCGAAAGCCAGGCCACCTACGCTCCCCTGTTGAAAAAAACGGATTTTTGGTTGGATTGGCAACGTCCGGCGATCGCCCTACATCACCAAGTTAGGGGCTTTTATGCCAACTGTATGACGGAATTTCAGGGACAAATCCTCAAGGTATTCAAAACCGTTCCCCTGGACTTCGACAGTCAACAACACTTTCCTGATTCCCTGCAACCCTTAATTCCCCTTTGTTCTAACCTCCCCACCCAGGGAGAACCGGGAGAAATCGTCGCCCTCTGGAAAAATTGGGGGCCCGTCATCCAAACCGGTCAGGGTTTTCTGCTCTTGCATCAAGTACAACCGCCCGGCAAACGCCCCCAGTCCGGTTGGGATTGGGTGAATGGGAGTCGTCTTAGTCTGGGGATGAAACTGTTGACGAGACCGGCGGAATAGGAGACCGCGCCTGACGCACTAATTGGCAAAAATGGGCAATGGGGGGAACTTGAAGGCGATCCCTGGTGGTGACCAAAGAAACTTGACGGGTGAGGGGTCGCTGTAACCGGGCTTGGGGAGCATTGGGCAGTTTAACCGGCATTTCGGCGGGGGCCAGGGGAGCCAAGGGACGAATGGCTAGGGTGGAATCCTGTCGCGCTTCCAGAAGAGCCGTTTGGGGTAATAGGGCCACCATTTGACCTTGCCGGACAACGCCCCGGAAGGCATCGAGGGTATTTAATTCCATAGCTACGTTGAGATGGCCGCCCCGATGATTGAACCAATCCTGCACTAATCGTTGCATTCCGTAGCCGTCCTTAAAGACCACCTGGGGATAGGGTAACAAAGCCTGCCAGTCTATCTGCCTCTGTTGGGCCAGGGGATGATTGGCCGCCATCAAGACCTCGATCGCCTCTTCGTAGAGAACTTCCAGCACCATATCGGGGCTAGGGGTCAAAAACCGGTTATTCATCACCACCGCCACATCCACCAGACCATCCCGCAAGACTTTTAAGGCGCGATCGCTACCCAGGGCCGTCACCCGCAATTGCACCTGGGGGAAATCCTGACAAAATTGTTGCAAGATAGGCGGTAGAAAATGGGAACACACCGAATGGATGGCCGCCACACAGAGTTCCGGTTGTTTCCCCGCCTGAAGTTCGGTAATCTCTTGACTGGCTAATTGCCATTCCTGACAAATGCGTTTGGCCCTGGGTAATAACTTTTCACCGGCGATCGTCAGTTTTGCCTGGGCCGTCCGATGAAATAGGGGAAACCCCAAATCATTTTCCAGGGATTGAATTTGACGACTCACCGTAGATTGGGTAATCCCAAACTTCCGCGCCGCTTGCCCAA
>JAYKIP010000161.1:0-4699 GCA_035286205.1 Merismopediaceae cyanobacterium | reverse complement strand
AGAAACTTTAGTCAAAACCGCCAGGGGTTTGGGTATTTGTCTAGGGGATTGAGATTAAATCTAGGGGAATCGGTGCGAGAATTAACCCTTAAGTATCGCCCTTTCCCCACTGATTAAAATTACCCCTGAAATAAAGAAGTTATCTCACCATTAAGATAACTGCTGTAATTAACTTCCTTTATGGCATAAAATTACAATATCTATTAAATTTTACCCTATCGATCCAAAAAATCTTTTTCTACCACAATAAACTACTTTTGAGCAATTAATTAATAAAATTTAATAAGTAGAAGCACAGGCAAAACATAAAACCCCCTCAACTGACTGAATGAAGGGGCATTTATTGTGTTTTTGGTGGGCAATTTAGCCGACTTTTATGGTTTGAGTTTGCGCTTGAGGGTTGAAGCCGCGCCGAGAGTACCGAGAGCTAGGAGGCTGAGAGTTGAGGTGGGTTCGGGAACTGGTGGAATCTGTGTCTCCAGGCTAAGAATAAAGCTTCCACCATCCCCACTAGCTGTTGTGATAGGATTTTGATTGACATTGATGGTCAAGGTAGAAAAAGTCCCCAACAACGCCACAGAACCGTAAGCGGAACGAGCACCAGTAGTCGGAGGGGGAGTGGAGGGAGAAAGACCTAGCACAGTATTGGAGTTGGCATCGGCGATGATTTTGTTCGTGGTATCGACTGCTAAGCCATCGCCACCACCGCCGTTACCGCTCAATAAATTAAGTGCGATCGAACCATTGCCCGGATCAGAAAAATCATAGATCATCGCATCAAGATTGGCAACGTGAAAGGTGGGATTGGTCACGGGCGAGCTAAACTGAATCTTTAAAGTCGCACTCTGGCTGCTTGCTCCTGCGAACATACCATAACCTACCCGATCACCTAAATTTTGGGATGGAGTATAGATGTTGCTGTAACTGTATTGGGGAGTAGTATTATCGATTGTTGTTCCTGCCCAATCTGTCGGGTTAATGCCTAGAATCTGAAAGTTAGAGGAGCCACCAGCGAGTATAGAACCTGTAACGTTCACTCCCCTAGGGTTCCCGCGAATGTTCCTGTGCCTGGTCCTCCAGAGGTAAAGGTATTCAAGTCAAGGAAAACTACTGCTGCTTTCGCTTGGGGGGTCGCGATGAAGATACTGCTTGTGAGCGCAGTGATGGATAACAACGAGAGACACTTCATTTTTTAGTGGTTTTAAGATAAACACTGCCAAATATACACACTTCTCCCCCCCCATTGTATCAAAAGCTACAATTTAATAAATCTTTACATTCCTCTCCCCTTAGTCCCTCGCCTTCGGGAGCGATAGGTTAGTATAGAGTGGGTGAAAACAATTTTTCTCCATTGATTTCGGGTATCTCATGCGTATTCAATGGGATGAAGCCAAACGACAGCGAGTTTTAACAGAACGTGACATTGACTTCACCCGGTTAAACGATCTGCTTTACAAACCTTACATCGAAGACCAACGCTCTGAGCAGCCAGAACAATATCGGATTGTTGGCTTTGCGGGCGGAACGTTAACAACATTCATCGTAGAATACAGAGTCGATGAAGTCGGTGATTACATTTGGGTTGTCACCGCTTGGAAATCAACTAAACAGGAGCGCAAAAGCTATGAGGAAACAGTCAACTGAAATTAAAGATATTGAGGAAATTGCTCAACAAGCACATCTAGGGAAAGATGTCTCTGAGCATTTCACAGGTAATTTTCAGGTTAAGCAACAAATTAATCTTGATTTTCCCCCGGAGTTACTAGGAAGCATAGATGTGGAGTGTCAATTGCAGAACATGAATCGTCAGGATTGGATCAAGATGGTTTGCGTTGAAAAACTCCGTGCAATTCAATCTAGCAGAATAGCCAATACTGTTTAGTGGGGTCAAAGTATCCTACGCTACAGTTTAATAAATCTTTACATTCCTCTCCCTAGCTTAGGGATTGAAACAAACCTGACAATCTCCTGATTTATACATTGCTTTGGGAGAATTGAAAGGTGGGATTGATCCCGCTCGAGCAGATGAACATCGGAAAACTGCTCGTACTGCTTTGCCGAGAATTGATGATGCTTTTAGAAAAATCTCTAAGCATCCTTATACTTTTTTTATCGGCGCTGCTATTGCAACAAAAATGGCTAGGGAAATTTATGAGCAATTGGAGACAAAAAAACTCACCAATGCCCCTAACTTAACCAATGATAATCAACGGGTTTCAATTATGCGTTGGCTATGCCATCTTTAAGCTTAATTAGTATCTAGAAAATTACCCCTCAAATAAAGAAGTTATTTCACCATTAAGATAACTGCTGTAATTAACTCCCTTTATGGCATAAGATGACAATATTTATTAAATTTTACCCTATCGATCCAAAAAATCTTGTTCTACCACAAGAAACTGCTTATGAGCAATTAATTGATCAAATTTAAGGCTCTTCTGGTTTCTGTGTGGAAACGAGTTTTATACTGATAGAATATCCGCACAATAGTCCTAAAAGTTCTGCCCGATAAGCACTTGAGGATTCCCTAAGCAAAAATTATCACACAAAGTCGAGAAGAGCCAAATTTTTTTAATGAGTAGAAACACAGGCAAAAAATGACCCCCTTCAAGATGACATGAAGAAGGCATTTATCCTGTTTTTAGAAGCAATTTAGCCTACTGTTGTGGTTTCTTTTTCGGTGGATTGGGATGACTTGAGTTTGCGCTTGAGGGTTGAAGCTGCGCCGAGAGTACCGAGGGCGAGGAGACCGAGAGTTGAGGTGGGTTCTGGTACATTAACTTTACTGAGTTTAATTTCAGTAATCTGAGTTGACCATTGCGTACTACCAGCAGCAAACTCCTGAAAAGTCCAAAAAGTTCTGCCCGTCGGATCAGAAGGGTCGAGGACAGTAGCACTGTAGTCGCCCCAGCGGTTGTAACCACCGCCTAATATTTCGTAAGAGGCCGATCCCTGCTTCAGGAGAAGACGATTACCAAAGGTTGTCGTTCCGCCAGAATCCTCACCAACTACCGCACAACTGCTAATAAATAGGTTAGGCCCTGAACAACTAAAACCGATCACCACTTCCCTTTGATCATTGACCGCGAGGGAGCCATAGTAATAATCTTCTTGTCCAGTCGGATCATAAATTAATCCCTGTTGGCGGAGCAAATTGGTATTAGCATCAATCTCAAACCAGCGCAGTGCCGAAGATGCTCCACTGACAGGACTCTTTACTGTTTGAACGCCCCAGAAGGAGTTAAATCCTAGAGAGTCAAGTTGATAAACCACATTGGAACTGAAGCGAGTATCTCCAGCATCAATGTTATCCGGTCCTCCCGGTTGTCGCGCCGTCGGCGGATTATCATAGGCGGTAGCAGATATGAATCCTCCAGTCGTGCTGAGTGTTGCTGAGGCTGGGTTTCCAGTAATATCTGATCGCTTGAAAAAGCCAGCCGGGGTATTGTAGTCAGATAACAAGGGATGGGGGTTGTTGCGGTTGTCCAAGTCAACCACTGGCTGAACAGAGAAGCCGGTATCATTGGGGTCATTATTTTGGAAAATTGTCCTGGCGTTGGGGTTTCCGGCTATTAGTTGCGCTTTATCGAAAGTGAGGATGGTTGTTGTGACAGAACCCGAACTAATGGGAAACATATTGGCAGCGATAGTGACACTCTGTCCGTTGAAACCCAGGGTGTCAAAATCAGCCCAGCGGGTGTTAGCGGGAGTATCGCTAGGGATAGCATAGCCATTCCAACCGTCCAGTGGATTGGATGTCTGGGAAACGGCAACCAAGAAATTATTGACCCCCAAAGCATTGTCCACCGACGCAGCAAACCAGCGCCCACTGAAGGGGTCGTAATTTACTCTCGGATCGAAAGCGAAATCACCCGCACGCGTTACCCCTGCATTCTGCCAGAATTGGTTGAGGGAGATGCGGCTTAGAACGGAGCCACTTTTGTCATAGACGGCGTAGGAACCGTTAAGCAGCTGGACGATGTGGTCTAGTCCGACTGCTCCCATCGTATCTGGGGGATAAAAGAGGCCACTTTCGGTGCGGGAAGTTCCTGTGAAGTTTATTCCCACTGTTGCCAGTGTTGTTGCTTGTGCTGTCATGGAGATACCAAAAGCACTCAGGCAGGCGATCGCAACTGAAGTCAAAGTCGTCTTTACCCGAAAATTTTGCATAGATTCAGTCCGGTGTTTCTGTTAACGAGTCCAATCTTTAACCTTCTAAGTCATGATACCAAATTTCTAAATCCATGACAGACATCCACGCTCGAATGCTTGCCAAGCCTGCATTCGTTGTGACGCGAATAAAGAAAAATGGTATGAGTAGAATTAACCATAGGTAAACATATAAGACCTCTTGCAAAAGTCTTAAGTCGATCCTTGTACAGCAACATTTTTGCAGATTATCAACTACTAATAAATAATTAACTGAAAGTCCCTCCCATTATTGTTTCTATCGTTTGTTTTCGGATTTATGCAAGAGGTCTATTTAGTCCTGTTTCTTTTTCTTCCATCACCGTAAACCCTGCAAGCGATTTTTAACCTTATTCTAGTCTCTAAAATACGTCCGAGCTATGATCGCCTAACTCTAGAGCTAAAGTAGAGATAGGGTTTAATTGGAGCTATGTATGGAAGCGATCGAATTTAGGACGGTTATTCATGACGGTCAAGTGAGCGTTCCCCCCCGATATTCTTCTCGATGGGA
>JAYKIP010000160.1:0-5342 GCA_035286205.1 Merismopediaceae cyanobacterium | reverse complement strand
CGTGATATTCATGGCCTTTAAAGGTGAGGTAAGGCTGGCCCCAAAGACGACTGAGAAAATGCAGTTCACACTCTTCCTCCATAAACCGATAATGGTAATACCAAATTTCGTGTTCATAGAAGTCACTTTCAATTAAGATGCCGATTTTTTGTCCCGTTAAACTCATAGGATTGATGGGGATGAAGATAAAAATGGGGAGAAACCAATCCCTCTGATTGGATTAGTTCCTGAACTTTGGGAAATTTAGCGGCCATGGCAAAATCTTTTAACCCAGGGCGTTTTGACTCGATTCGTTATTCTTCTAGGGCAGGCGGATTGTCTTCGTCGGTAAATCCCTGGCTAATTTCGACAATATTGCCATCGGGATCAGCAATCCAAACGGTGCGCCAACCGGGAATATAATCATCAAAATTTAAGGGGCCAAGGGTGATTTTAGCCGCGTCTCCCATTTCGGCTAATTTGCCATCCACGCTATCTACTTTAAAGGCCAGTTGACGAACTCCCGGATACTGCGGGCCATCGTTAATCGGCGGGGGAACGAGAGCTGGTTCTTTAGCTTTAAAAAGTTCTAAATAAAAGGCACAATCCGCCATTTTTAAGAAAACGATTTGATCGCCATCGGGTAATTTAGCAACCCTGGCCCGTTTAAAGCCAAAGTATTGACTATAGAATTTTTCTGTAGCGATGGGATCGGCACAGGTTAGGGCAACTTGGGAAAAGATTTGTAGGCTCATAGGTGGGTAATAAGTGAATAGTTGATAGAGAATAGTTGATAGGGAATAGGGAATAGGGAATAGTTGATAGAGTGAAGGGGGATTTTTGGCAATATTCAGGTCAACGCCTTAAAACGTGAAGGTGGTGCGAATGGTGCCGGTAATAATATCGGGATTATCCTGGTTTTGGTTGGGGGCAGGATGCCAAAGTACCCCAGGCGTAATCGAAAGATGATTATTCACTTGATAGCGATAGAAAGCCTCCAAATGAAAAGGGGTGGAATTAGGAAAAGGATCAACGCCGGTTAAACTACCCAGGTAGGGTTGCGCTCCGACAATAAATCCCCCTAAATTGCCTTCCTTGCCTAAATTGGGAAACACAAAGGATAGGGCATAATTCCAGAGTTCGCCTTGGCCGACTCCGATCGCCGTTGCCTGCACATAACCCAACCAGGCTCCGATCCCAAACTGGGGCATGGGTTGCCAGAAAAATTCGCCACCGTAGGCATTAGTATTGGTTTTGTATTGGGCTAAGGTATTGTTGGCGATCGCCGTGCCACTGTAGGCCGGCAGACCAAAGGAGGTGGCATTGTCACTAAACCCAAAAGCACCGGGTTGGAAATACCCATGGATATAATTAGCCCCAAAGGCCAACTGCTCCGTCGCCTGCCATTTCAAGCTTGTCCCGGCGGTAAACGTGCCATTAAATAAACCATTTCCCTGGTCCGGAATGGAGCCTAAACCCGCATAGTAACCGCCTCCCCAGGTCAAATTATCGGTCACTCGATAGGAAAAGGCTGTCCCCGTACCGCCCCCTAAACTCAGGATTTGGTTATGTTGGGCAAAGGTGGAAAGGGTCGTTGTTCCCCCATTAAAGTCCTCAAAATAAGGGTTAACAGGAGGATAGGAATAATCCGCGTGCAGACCGCCCACCGGCGTTACCAACATCGTCAAGCGTTCCGTCACCGGGAAGAGATAATAAAGCGTCACCAAAAAGTTACGATTATTAAAATCTCCATACCATTGGTTGGCTTGAACAACTTCCTTCGTTCCCTCGTCCAAATTCGGGATCGCACTATTCCCCATGGCCATCCGTGCCACGAGCAAGTCCTGACCGCTAAAACTGGTATTCAGGGTTAAACGCACCCGTTGTTGTAGCACTGCGCCGGTTTCGCCTTCCCCCGACGAGCCGGTTAACACAATGTTGGCGATGCCATTCAGCTTGGTGGTTGTCGAAAACTGGTGATCTTCCAAATAGGAGACCCTGGCTTCCAGGTTATCTACCCGCACCCCCAGTTGAGCCAATTCAGCCTGAAAGTCCTGCACCAGCCGTTTAAGCTTGTCCAGGTCTTCCTGAAGTACCGCCACATTTTCCTTCAGTAACCGCTCCAGGGTGTTTTGACAGGCATTCAAGCCCGCCGCAAATTCCCACCGGGTTAAAGCGCGATCGCCGCGAAAAGTAAGATTGGGATACCCCACAATACAGCCGTAGCGAGTCACCAAAGACTTCAGGGCTTCGTAGGCCCAATCCTGGGGACTGACATCCCGCAGGGACGAAACGGAAGGGACTTCACTGGATAAAGCCATCACAGACGATGTGGAAGTTTTCGACTGGCCCCCCATTGAACGGGAAACCGCCAAACCTTCTCGAAAAGCAGTGATAGGATTCCCCTCGCTACCGGCCCAGACCGGCACCACCCCTCCCCCGGCGATCTGCGAAGCAACCGCGAAGCCTCCTGCCCCAACGGAGCCAACTCCCCAACGGAGCCAATGGTTAAACCCCTTGATCATGCCAGACTGCCATCGGGATACTGCACCATGCCCGCAAAGTGGATCGCAATCTTGCCATCCCGGAGAACCCAACTATCGGCAAAACGCATTTTGGCTTCCCCATCATTGGTTTGCATGGTAATCGCCTCAACAATCATTAACGTGGTGGGATCTTCGGTCTCAGCCCAAAAAGCAATTTCGGTTTCCAAGCCATTAATGCCCAGAATCCCCTGCATATGTTCCCGCAGTTGATCCCGACCGCGATAATAGATCGGCGTTTTCATAAAGCTACTGATCAAGACCGCATCATCGGTGTATTGATCCAAAAGAGCCTCAATATTTTTATCCAAAATTAATTGGATATGTTCTTTATACAGTTTACCGAGGGCGGTATCTGGCACATTTTTCATTGACATAGATCGTTCCGAGAGAAGAGTGAATAAAATTGGCTTGACACCGTAATTTTTTTGGGCATTGCCCCTCTTAATTAAGGCTACTGTGTAAACACATTTTGAAACAAGATAAGCTTTTAGGTTTTATCCCCCTAAATCCCCCTTAGCAAGGGGGACTTAAAGTCACTAATTTGTCTGGTTCCTCCCTTTCAAAGGTGGGTAGGGGAGATTGGGGATAAGAGGGATGCTTAAGGATGATATTTAAAGGGAAACTTGCGACGGTGATTGATGATTTTATATTCCACATTGCCAAACAATAAGGCACGGGAATAGAAATTGGGTAACGCGGGACTCCCAAACTCCAACATCGGGTAAGGATAGGCTCCCACTTCCGGCATCACCGAATTCAAGGCCGGTAAACTGGCTTGGTCTAACCGTTGCATTTGCTCTGGGGTTAGCTCAAAATCACAGGCTCCCAAATCTTCCTGGGCTTGCGCTAGGGTACGAGCCGAAAAGATGGGAATATTGACCACCGGCTGTTGCATTAACCACCGTAACGAGACCTGGGCACAGGGCTTACCAATCTCATCGGCAATTTTTACCACTTCATCCATGATCGCCAAATTGCGTTTGGTGGCCGCCGACCAGAAGGTAGTTTGATTGGGATCAACGTGGTCTTTTAAGCGGTATAACTCATTGGGATCTAGGGGGCCGCGGTTATATTTCCCGGTGACTAATCCCCCGGCCATGGCTGACCAGGAAACCAACCCAATATCCAACTCTGCCGATAGGGGCATAAATTCCGGTTCACAGGAACGCTCCACCATGCTCCATTCCAACTGGGTGGCAATAAAGGGATGCCAACCTTGGTATTCGGCGATCGTGTTGGCCCTGGCTAACCACCAGGCGGGAAAATTGGAGGCCCCAGCGTAGAGAACTTTTCCCTGGGCAATGATGTCATTCAACGCCCGCAAAATCTCGTCAATGGGGGTGGTGAAATCTTCAATGTGAATCCACAGCAGGTCAATATAATCGGTTTTTAACCGTTTTAAGGAACCTTCCACCGACCGAAAGAGATTTTTACGATGGTTGCCGCAACCGTTGGGATCTGTCCCTTCGCTCATGCCATCAAATAGGGAGTATTTAGTCGCTAGGACTAGGCGATCGCGGTTGGGATGGATAAATTCCCCTAAAAACTGTTCCGATTGACTTTCCTGATACCGGTTAGAAGTATCAATGAAGTTACCACCGGCTTCCACAAAGGCGTTAAAAATCCGTTGACTTTCTTCCTGGTCGGAGCCGATCGCCCCCCAGATCGTGCCAAAGGTTCCGCACCCTAAACAGAGTTCAGACACCCTTAATCCACTTCTGCCGAGTAGTTTATATTTCATAGGTTGAGACGATATTTAAATCGGTTGATAGAAACGAATATCGGGTTCCCCTTCTAATAATCCCGTTAGTTGGGCGATCGCGGTTTTAAAGTGGGGCGTTTGGAAATGGGCATCGAGGGAAGTTTGGTCTGTCCAGGCTTCTAGGGTGGTAAAGTCCCTGGGGTCATCCCGATTTTGTAGGACATCGTACTGGAGACAGCCCGGTTCCCGGCGCGTATAGTCCATCAAGGTTTGCACAATGGCTTTGACCTGCGGAATGCTTTCCGGTTTGGCGATCGCCCTAGCCACCACTCGCACCCCCGCCTGATTGAAATCCGTCATAAAGGTGATTCCCCCATCCCCTAAAGCGTGGCCGACCCAGGGTAATACTCCAACTTATCCACAATATAGGTAATCACCCCCGGCGAACCCGAAGGCAATTTCACCACTTCCCAGGTTTGGTAAGCATCTAACACAATGCGTTTACTGTTGGCATCGGGGGCCTTCCAAACACTGGCTTCCCATTTGACTAATACTTTAATGATGGTTTTATCGCCTTCCGTGCCCACCCATTCTACGGATTTTACCTGGTGAACTTCATCAAAAAAGATGTTGATCACTCCCGGTAAATCACCCCCGCCCTGGTACCAGGCAATAAATTTATCAACCCCGGCCAAAGTGGCTTCCGGAAAGACCATTTTTAAGCCGTCCGTGGCTAAAAGAGGGGTAATTTCTTCGACCGGTGCGTGAACATCTAATTTTTTATACCAGCCCTCCGCAAAGGCCTGTAGTTCTGGCTGGGTAAATTGACTCATAGAAAAACTCCTGGGGTAAAAAATACGGGCAAGAAATCTTGAAAACATGACTTTTGTTTGAGGGGAGATCGCTGGCTCTTAAGCCGTCCTTGGGGGAAGGTTTTCGAGATGATTTTAAAAACATTGAGAACCTTCCCTTAGAACTGACTGCCTCAGATTTTAACCAATAAAGGTAAACGCCAAGATGCCATCATTGAAGTCATTGTCACTGATACGAGATAAATTCCCCGGCAAATCTTCAAAGCCAAAGACGTTATCCCCTAACTGGCGTAAATGTTCTGC
>JAYKIP010000159.1:0-6404 GCA_035286205.1 Merismopediaceae cyanobacterium | reverse complement strand
AGGCCGAACAGGCCCAAACGAAAGCCCGACAGGCCCAGGAAATTTTACGCAACGAACAGGCCAGTGCGGAACAGCAAATTAGTCAGGCCAGAACAACTGCCAAAACCGCCGCTAAAATTCTCAGTTCTGCTGAAGCCCAGGTCAAAATTGAACAGCAAAAAGTAGCCGCCGCCTTAGCCCAGGTGGCCGCCCAAAAAGCCCTGATCAACCAAGCGAAAACCCGCCAAAATTATGCGACGCTGCGATCGCCCTTTGCGGGAAAAGTATTAGCTAAATCCAGCGAACCGGGCAACCTGGTGCAACCTGGCACCGAAATTCTCCAATTAGGGGATTTTAGCCGTCTCAAAATTGATGTCCAGGTTTCAGAATTACAACTCAATCAAATTCAATTACAACAAACGGTTGCGGTTAAATTAGATGCGTTTCCCGATCAATCCTTCACCGGCATTGTCACCCGTATTTCCCCCGCCGCCGATCCCCGTTCTCGTTTGATCCCGGTGGAAGTGACCCTGAATAATCCCGGTAGTAAAATTGGGAGTGGTCTCTTAGCGAGGGTTAATTTTTCCCGCTCTCAAAATACAGCGATTGTCGTGCCGGAGTCTGCTATTAATGAGGATTCTGCGGTATTTGTGGTGAAAAATAAGGGTCAAAAACCAACGGTAGAAATGCGTCCTGTCACCACCGGTAAAAAAATGAATGGCAAGGTGGAAATTGTGACAGGTTTATCGCCCGGCGATCGCTATGTTGTCCGTAGTAGTAAACCTTTAAAAGCCAATAGTCCGATTCGTTTAAGTGTTTTGTCGGAAAAAGAGAATCCCCCCTAGCCCCCCTTTGAAAAGGGGGAAACAGACAAATTAGCGGTTTGAAGCTGTGGCGGCTAATCTTTTGGCAATCTATCTTGCTCTTTTGAAAAGGAGGAAACAGACAAATTAGCGGTTTGAAGTCCCCCTTACCAAGGGGGATTTAGGGGGATTGAGTCTAAATAGCGTACCTTTTTCAAGATGTTTATCCACAACGGAAATTTTGGAGAAGAACCCTAGCCCCCAACTTTAGGCGAAAAACTCTTTTTTTGTAGTGAAAAATTCTCTCAAACGATGCCTAATTCTCCCTTTAGTTTCAGTGCGATCGCCATTCGTCGGCACATTGCCATTTTAATGTTGACCCTGGCGATTATTGTGGTTGGGGTTTTCTCCATTTTTGGCCTTCAGGTGGATTTACTCCCTTCCATCACCTATCCCCGGATTGGGGTCAGAATTGACGCACCCGGCATTGCCCCCGAAGTGGCAGTAGATGAAATTACCCAACCCCTTGAAGAAGCTCTGTCCGCAACCGATGGTGTGGTGCAGGTTTACTCGCAAACCAGGGAAGGCCAAATTAGCTTAGACTTATTTTTTCAGCCGGGGGGGGATATTGACCAGGCTCTCAACGACACCACCGCCACCTTTAATCGGGCCAGAAATCAGTTACCCGATACCATCGAAACTCCCCGTTTATTTAAGTTTGACCCTTCCCAATTACCGGTCTATGAGTTTGCTTTGACTTCTCCTCAACTGTCGGGGCCAGCCCTACGGGTCTTTGCCGAGGAAGAGTTAGCCAGAGAATTGGGGGTCGTTCCAGGGGTAGCGGCGGTGAATGTGTCGGGGGCGGCGAAGGAAGAAATTCGCATTAATCTTGATCTGCCCCGTCTTCAGGCTTTAAATTTGAGTTTGGTACAAGTCTTAGAGGCTCTGCGATCGCGGAATTTGGATATTTCGGGGGGACGTATCCTGGGGGGAGACAGTGAACCCCTAACGCGGACGGTGGGACGCTTTCAAGGGATCGAAGACATTGAAAATTTAAGTTTAACCATTCCGGGGGAAACGGCGGATCAACCCCCTCAAAAAGTCTATTTGCGAGATTTTGCGGAAGTCATTGATGGCACCGAAGAGGAACGTATTTTTGTCACTTTAAATGGCCAGCCCGCCGTTAAAGTGAGTGTCCAAAAACAACCCGATGCTAATACGATTGAAGTGGTAGATGGGGTTAAAAACCGTTTGGATGAGTTAAAAAAAGCGGGCAAAATTCCTGAAGGGGCAATTCTCACACCGACCTTAGATGATTCTATTTTTATTCGTAATTCCATTAGTAATGTCGTCTCGTCTGGGCTGTTAGGAACCCTATTAGCGGCGATCGCCGTTTTGTTATTTTTAGGTTCCCTGCGTCAAACCCTAATTATTGTTTTATCCATTCCCCTGGCCACTTTGACGGCCATTATTTTAATGAAAGTCTTTGGCTTGTCCCTCAATGTTTTTAGTTTGGGGGGATTAGCCCTAGGGGTGGGCATTGTGGTAGATAACTCTATTGTCATGCTCGAAACCATTGCCGAAGATGTGGGGATAACTCCCGGCAAAATCAATCCAACCCGATTAAATCCCAGGGAATTACGCCATCAGGCGATCGCCAGTAGCCAAAGTGTGGAATCCGCGTTAGTGGCTTCGACTAGTACCAATTTAGTGGCCGTTTTACCCTTTTTAATGATTGGCGGTTTTATCGCGCTCATTTTTAATGAATTAATTTTAACCATTAGTTTTGCGGTGGGAGCTTCGATTTTAGTGGCGGTTACCCTGGTGCCCATGTTAGCGTCCCGTTGGTTAAGCATTCCCCAAAGCAGTAAACTAGCGAACGGGTTTTTATTTCGTCAATTTAATCAAGCCTTTGAGGGTGCGACCCAGGGGTATCGTCAGTTTTTAGCCCAACTTTTACGCTATAAAGTCATCGTTGTAATCCTGATTTTTGGGGTTTTAGGGGGAAGTAGTCTGTGGATGGTAGCGCAAATTCCCCAGGAAATTCTGCCTCGCATTAACACCGGCCAAGCCGCTCTCTTTGCCCAATTCCCGCCCGGAACGCCCCTGGAAGATAATCAGCGTGTGATGAAAATTGTAGATGAAATTTTACGCCAGCAACCAGAAACAGAATATGCTTTCACGACAATTGGTGGCTCTTTGTTTGGGAGTAATGTCAATGCGAATCCCCTCAGAAGTTCGAGTACCATTACCCTAAAACCCGATAGTGATGTCGAGGTTTTTACTGAACGGGTGAGTCAGGAATTAGATAAACTCAATTTGGTAGATATTCGGTTGCGTTTAGTGCCTGGACAGTTGCGGGGTTTAATTTTAAATAATTCTCCCATTCGCAATGCGGATATTGACTTAATGTTAGAAGGAAATGATCCGGCAATTCTGGCTAAAACCGGGAAAAAAGTGTTAGGGGAATTGGCCGAAAAGGTTAAATCTGCTCGTTTTCGACCCGATGCCGATGCGCGACAACCGGAAATTCAAATTCGCCCGGATTGGGAAAGGTTGGCTCAAGTAGGGTTAACAGCCCAGGCGATCGGGGAAACGGTGCAAACAGCTTTAGAAGGTTCGGTTCCCACCCAATTACAACGACAAAATCGCTTAATTGATATTCGGGTCAAGCTCAATAATCAGCTATTGCAAGACCCGGCTCAACTAGAACAATTACCCCTATTTGTGAGCAATAATCAACAAATTCGTCTCAGGGATGTCGCTCAAATTGCCGAGGCGACTTCTCCCAGTGAAATTCAACGCATTAACCAACGCCCGGTCTTTTTAATGGCGGGTAGTTTAGCGGAAGGGAGTCGTTTAAGTCAGACCCTAGAAGAAGTGAAGCGTGTGACGGCCCAGCTGGAATTACCCGATGGGGTTTCTTTCTTGCCCAGTGCGGCGGCGGCCAGTAATCGTCAATTGCAAAGTTCCCTCGTTTTATTGGGCGGTTTAGCGGCCTTTTTAGTGTTTGTGGTGATGGCGGTTCAATACAATTCCTTAGTTGATCCCCTGGTGATTATGTTTACTCTGCCTCTAGCCTTAGCAGGGGGGATTTTCGGGTTATACATCACCCAAACGGCGATCGGGGCGACGGTGATTGTGGGAACGGTTTTATTGGTGGGGATCGTGGTCAATAATGCGATCATTATGGTGGAATTAGCCAATCAAATTTATGAACAGGAAGGCATTAGTCGCCAATCCGCGATGTTAAAGGCCGCTCCCCGACGGCTACGACCGATTTTAATGACGACCATTACCACCGTTTTGGGGATGTTTCCGTTGGCCCTGGGCATTGGTCAAGGTGCGGAATTATTGCAACCCTTGGGTATTGTCGTTTTTTCGGGGTTATCCCTGGCGACGGTGTTAACCCTCTTTCTAATTCCCTGTCTCTACGTTTTATTGCACGGTTTGGCCGGGAGGAATTTAGGGTCAAGCCAAACGACTCAACCCTCTTTGGCCCCGGATTTAGATCTTGTTGCGAGTGGCGATCGCCGCCGTTAAATTTGCCCCAGTATCGGCCTTGTCCCCAGACCTGATAAATTGTTGTAGTATCAGCAACAAAAATTTACAGAGTTGAGTATGCGAGTCCTGGTTATCGGGGGAGATGGCTATTGTGGTTGGGCAACGGCTCTCCATCTTTCCAACAAAGGTTATGAAGTCGGTATTTTGGATAGTTTGGTGCGTCGTTTTTGGGATGCTCAGTTGGGGGCCGATACCTTGACCCCGATCGCCTCTATCCAACAACGTATCCAACGCTGGCAAGATTTAACAGGGAAAACGATCCCGCTCTACATCGGAGATATTAACGACTACAGTTTTTTAATGAATTCTCTGCGGGCCTTTCAACCCGATGCGATCGTCCATTTCGGGGAACAGCGATCGGCTCCTTTCTCCATGATTGACCGGGAACACGCGGTTTTAACCCAGGTAAATAATGTCGTGGGGAATTTGAATATTCTCTATGCGATGAAGGATGAATTTCCCGATTGTCATTTGGTGAAATTGGGAACCATGGGCGAATACGGCACGCCGAATATTGATATTGAGGAAGGCTATATCACCATTGAACATAATGGTCGTAAAGATACTTTGCCCTATCCCAAACAACCGGGTAGTTTCTATCACCTGAGTAAGGTTCACGATAGTCATAATATTCATTTTGCTTGCAAGATGTGGGGACTGCGGGCCACGGATCTGAATCAGGGCGTGGTTTACGGTGTTTTAACGGAAGAAACGGGCATGGATGAAATGCTGATTAACCGTTTAGATTACGACGGGGTATTCGGAACGGCCCTCAATCGGTTCTGTATTCAAGCGGCGATCGGTCATCCCCTGACGGTTTACGGCAAAGGGGGGCAAACTCGCGGTTTCCTCGATATTCGGGATACGGTGCGTTGCATTGAGTTGGCGATCGCCCATCCGGCGGAGGCAGGTAAATTCCGCGTCTTTAACCAATTTACGGAATTATTTAGTGTGGGTGATCTGGCCCAAATGGTGCAGAAAGCCGGGGCGGCTCTGGGATTAAAAGTGGAAATTCAAAACTTAGAAAATCCCCGCATTGAGCTAGAAGAACATTACTTCAATGCCAAAAATACCAAGTTATTAGACCTGGGTTTACAACCCCATTATCTATCGGATTCCTTATTGGATTCCCTGTTAAATTTTGCCACTAAATACAAAGAACGGGTGGAACAATCTCAAATTCTGCCGAAGGTTAACTGGCGACGTTAATTCAGTTTTTTAGGGCGTAGGCGGGGCAACCAGGTTTTTTCCTGGGGCGTTAACTCCCGCCATTGACCCGGTTCTAACCCGGCTAAGGTGACTTGATGATGAGTATCCAAGGCGATCGCCACCCGCACCAACCGCAAAGTCGGAAAACCGATCGCCGCAGTCATTCGTCGCACTTGTCGGTTACGCCCTTCCGTCAGGGTTAACGCTAACCAAGCCGTTGGCACTGATTTACGCCAGCGAATAGGGGGATCACGGGGCGGTAGATCCGGTTCTGTCGGTAAAATACTCACCTGGGCCGGACGGGTTACATAGTCCTGAATGGCGATGCCCCGGCGTAACGGAGCTAAATCTGATTCCTGGGGAATACGTTCCACCTGTACCCAATAGGTACGAGCATGGGCAAAACGGCGATCACCCAGAGCATACTGCAACCGCCCATCATTGGTTAACAGTAATAACCCTTCGCTGTCGTAGTCGAGCCGTCCGATGGGGTAAACGTTGGGACAGTCAATAAAATCCTTCAACGTCAAACGAGATTCTGTCCCCTCCGGCTGAGAAAATTGGCAAAGAACCCCGTAGGGTTTATAGAACACAAGCGTTTGGGAAGTAACGGTTTTCATCCTGGCGTGACGTTTTCTGGGGATAGATTCAGCGATCCCCCCTAGTGAATGTGTTGATCTATTAGGCGATCGGGATGACAGGATTTGAACCTGCGGCATCTTGCTCCCAAAGCAAGCGCGCTACCAAGCTGCGCTACATCCCGTTAAGTCTCTTCATTTTAATGCAAGTTGAGCGAAAAGGACAGGGGGAGAGAGAAAGAATACTGAGACAAAAGAATTTTGTATAATT
>JAYKIP010000158.1:0-8123 GCA_035286205.1 Merismopediaceae cyanobacterium | reverse complement strand
AGTTCTGTCGCATTCGAGCCTATCTCGCTACCATACGCAAGCAGGGTCTGAATGTTTTGGATGCTCTGTTCAACCTATTTGCCGGCAATCCTCAATCTCCACTACCTCAGCCTGAGTAGTTACATTTTTGTTTTTAATCCCCGTGAATGCGATTCAAAAAGTGGTTTGTGTCGTTGTGGGCGTTCTTATCGGTTTTATCGTCAATAGTCTGAGAGTCGCCCTACTAGCAGTATTGGTTAATGCCAATCAAATGCCTTTCTTTGTTTATTGGCACAGTGATGACGGCAGTTTATTGTTTGCGGCGATCGCGGTGGGATTGTTTGGAGCCTTTTGTTGGTTTGCCTACGTCCAACGGTTATCTGTTCCCCCCAACCCAGGAGCCAATTAATTCATGATCGCCCAACGTTGGCCACGGATTCGCCTAGGGCTTTTTGCCCTGTTAGTCACCACCACCTTAGGAGCCTGGGGGTATCTGCTATTGCATCCCCCGGTCAACCCAGAAACCACCCTAAAATCCTCTTTTTATCCCGCCTCCATAACCTTGCCGGATTGGCCCCTGGTGCAAAGTCGTCCCCTACAAAAACAAAAAAGTCAAGGTCATCTTTACCTCTTTCGAGGAAAATCACGGTCAATTGAAGCCCAGGCCTGGTTAAAACATCAGGGAGATGGTAGCGTCAACCGTTATCTAATGGTTTATGGCGTGGTTCCGCCGGCCACCATTAATCTCAAACCCAGAGAAAAAGCAGGAACGGGCTATCATGCCTTAATTTATCTCAATGAAACGGCCTATCTCACGGCCTGTCTCAATGCGATCGGCCAAAGTACCGTCACCGAAGCCCAATTTATGCAAAATTTAAATACCTACGGCTGGGATTTAACCCGCTTCATCGGTTGGCTAATGGGGCAAAACAGTCTGCGGGATAACCGTTGTCTGTGGACATTGTTGGCAACGCCCCTCACCAATCCCCAGGATGAAACCGCCGTGCGTCAAACCTTTGAAGACCTGGAAAGTTTTTGGAGTCAGTGGTCATCCTGGTGGCGAACCTATCTCCGCTCCCATCCCTAGGTCTGGGTTTTTTCGGTAGGAAAATAGATCAACACCATACCTTAAGATTTTTGGAATAGAGCTAAATCTATGCCTCAAGGAAAATTGTTGAATGTTCAGCCCCGCCAAAAAGATGTCACTTTGCACTAAAGTAAAACCTATATTATAAAAATAATAGTTTATAATCTTCAGCCATTGCTGACCCTTAACTCTCAAGGAGATTAACGCGCCTATGCCAGAGCTTGCTGTCCGCCCCCAATTTGACTACACCAGCGATACCTATAAAGACGCTTACAGTCGGATTAATGCCATTGTCATTGAAGGTGAACAGGAAGCCTATGACAATTATCTGAATATTGCGAAACTTTTACCCGACCTGCAAGATCAGTTGGTTAGCTTGGCCAAAATGGAAAAGCGTCATCAAGGGGGTTTCCAATCCTGTGGTAAAAATCTCAAGGTGACTCCAGATATGGTCTATGCCCAGCAATTTTTTGCGGCGTTACACGGAAATTTCCAACAGGCTTTTCAAGAAGGCAAAATTGCGACTTGTTTGTTAATTCAAGCTCTGATTATCGAAGCCTTTGCGATCGCCGCCTACAATATCTATATCCCGGTGGCAGACGATTTTGCGCGGAGGATTACGGAAGGGGTCGTCAAGGATGAGTATTTGCACCTCAATTTTGGGGAAAAATGGTTAAAAGCTAAATTTGAAACCGTCAAAGAAGAACTAGAAACCGCCAATCAAGCTAATCTTCCCATTGTGTGGCGGATGCTCAATCAAGTTGAAAATGATGCAAAAACCCTAGGGATGGAAAAAGAAGCCCTCGTGGAAGACTTTATGATTAGTTACGGTGAAGCCTTAAGTAATATTGGGTTTACGACCCGTGAAATTATGAAGATGTCTTCCCATGGTTTAACGGCGGCTTAATCGTCTTACCCTAATTAACTAACTAACTTGATCTTAAACAACCGGAAGGGCTAGGGAACGATTCTCTAGCTTTTTCGCTATTTTGGCTCGGTTTCTATGACTTCAACGGCGATCGGACAATGGGGAGAACAATTCACCGCCGACTATCTCAAAACCCAAAACGGCCACATCCTCTTTCAGCAATGGCGATGTCGTCAAGGGGAAATTGATCTGATTGCCCGAATGGGAATCACCCCCACTCAACGGGAATCCTGCTTGGCCTTTATTGAGGTCAAAACCCGCAGTCTAGGAAACTGGGATCAGGGGGGAGCATTAGCGGTGAATCCCAGTAAAAAACATCGGATTATTCAGACCGCTCAATACTTTCTGGCGAAATATCCCGCCTTTGGGGATTTGCCCTGTCGGTTTGATGTGGCGCTGGTTCATTATGCTCCATCGGGAAACCAGAAAAATCGCTTGATGGCCCTTTATTCTCGGCAAAATTGGCATGGGTACGATTGGCAGTTGCAGGATTATCTGATTGCCGCTTTTGAGGCTAATTAGGGCTTCGGAGTTTGCTTTCTTTATGGCAGAGAAAAAAGGCGATCGCCACACTTTCCGTCGGCCATGTGAGTAAAATCTGAGACCATTAATCGAGGAAGAGGAGAGAAAAAAGCTAATCATTTTTTTCAGAAAGTTGCTTACCGGTGTCTAGCAATTGATTAGAACTTTCTTCTAATTTTCTATTCGCCACCATCTTTTCAAATACTTCACGAGCCGCCTCCTTAGCCGCCGCATGTAAAGCTTGCTCACTTAGGGCAGAAAGCTTTGCTTCAAGAGCATTAATCTTTGAGAGAAGTTCCGTTTCTCTTCTAATTCGATCTTTTTCAGATTCTTCTAATTTATCGCTTAATCTTTCCAGAAGATGCTTAAACTCATCAAGTGTTTCCTTCGTATAACTTCGTAACTCTTGAAACTGAACTGTATTTGTAACAAGCTCCCGATAAAGTTCGCTAACTTTGACAACAAGATCGGCAACGGTTTCTTTGACGCTTCCCAACATAAAACTTTTAAATTTAAGACTAATTTGCCTGAAAACTCATAGCCCAATTTCGGTAGGCTTTTAATTCTTCTGCGTAATGTTTGATAGCATGACTTACTGTTAACTCCTCTTGTTTAAGGTTACTAACAGCACTATCCATCTTTTCTAAAACATCCTCAATATTAGACAGTGCCTTGAAGCTACCTGCTTCGTAACTGGCTCTTAGAAATTCTCTGAGTTCGGGGGCTGATCTTGATGCAAATGAAAAAGCTTTCAGGAATTCTTCCCAAGCATCAAAAATGACTCTTCGAGTCTCTTCTCCAAAAACTTCAGATAACATTTCACAAGCATTTTGCGTTAGAAGACCGCGATCAAAAATCTCTGAACCTGGGTCAAGTAAATGCCAAATTTCTTCAGTAACAACCGAAGATTTTAGATATTTCAGAATCATTATTTCTTGTCCAGCCTTCAAATATCTGTTTTCAGATACAGATTTTAAAAAAGCTTTAATTCCAAGGTTAAGGCAATTTTGAAATTCCTCTTCAACTTTCTCACTGAGAAGATGCTTAACATCTCTTACTTCCACAGAATACTTCTTACCAAGTTTTAGCAGTGAACTTAATAGTACTTCCGACACTATAGTAATTAAAGAACTAGTCATAAGTGCTTCGCTCATAGACATTTCTGAGTTTTATACTAGAAGTAGATCGTAGCTTACACATATTGCCTTTATAACGGCTAAGGCAAAATAGAAGCTCTTAAAAACAGGGAGTCGCTAACTAAGGCGAGACTCCCCTACATGATAAATCAATTTATTCAAAAAAAACTAGAGCGCATTCGCTCCCGCAACCACTTCCAATAACTCCTGGGTAATCGCCGCCTGACGCGCTTTGTTATAGGAAAGAGTTAACGTCCCAATTAATTGACCCGCATTATCACTGGCATTGCTCATTGCTGTCATCCGAGCCGCTAATTCACTGGCCGCTGACTCCTGTAATGCCCGTAATAATTGATTGGTGTTATAAAGCGGTAGTAAGGCTTCCAAGATTTGAACTGGGTCTTGCTCAAAAATCATATCTTGAGGGAAACTGGTTACCTCCGCCGACACTTTTTCCCGTTCTACCTGGAATTTGCCGCCCCTGGTCAACACCCGGAAGACTTCATCATCGTGGGGTTCTAAGCCCTGGGGAGTTAAAGGAAATAGGGTTTGAATCACCGGCTGAGAGCTAATTAAAGACACAAAACGGGTATAAACTAGCTCAACTTTATCCACCGCTCCCGATAGAAATAGAGAAACTAATTCATCCGCAATTTGGGACGCTTCGGCGGCAGTAGGAATTTGGTTGAGATTGGTGTAACTCGCCGCAACATCAGCATTACGACGCTCAAAATATTGAGTAGCTTTACGACCGACTAACACAAACTTCGTCGCAATTCCCTGACCTTTTAATTCTTTGGCCCGTTGTTCTGCCCGACGAATGACGTTGGTATTGTAACCACCACATAACCCCCGATCGCCGGATACCACCAATAACGCAACGGTTTTAATATCGCGCTGTTCAAAGAGGGGTAATTGGGCTTCCCCAAAGGCTAAACGACTTTGCAGATTGTATAAAACCTGGGCCAAAGCATCCGCAAAGGGACGAGTGGCTAATACTTGCTCCTGGGCACGACGCACCTTCGCCGCCGCTACCAGACGCATAGCTTCAGTAATTTTTTTTGTATTCTTGACCGACTGAATGCGATCGCGGATAGCTTTTAAATTAGGCATAGTCAGTTAATAGTTGATAATGGATAATTGATAGTTGACAATTATTTATTTCTGCGTAGTCTTTAAAACTCTTCCCACCCTCTAGCCCCTTATGTCTTATTCCCCTTATCTCTTAGCCCCTTATCTCTTAGCCCCCCTTTTTAAGGGGGGTTGGGGGGATCAAATCCTTTGATAAGAGTTAGGAGGATCAAATCCTTTTTAAGAGTTAGGAGAATCAAACCCTTATTAAGAGTCAGGGGGATCAAATCTTTTTAAGATTTAGGAGAATCAGATTAGGAATGGGATTACACTTAAAAGGAAGCAGGAATCAACGATTAAGCAAACGTTTGAGTAAACTCATTAATGCCTTCTTTGAGCAGAGTTTCCGCTTCATCAGTCAGAGCTTTATCCTGAACCAAAATTTCCACATACTTGGGTTTATTGGTCTTCAGATATTCGCGCAATCCTTCAGAAAATTCCAACGCTTTATCAACGGGAATCTTGTCAATGTAGCCATTCAATCCCGCATAGGAAATCGCCACCTGTTCCCAAACACTGAGGGGAGAATTTTGGGGCTGTTTCAAGATTTGACGTAATCGTTGACCCCGTGCTAACTGGGCTTGGGTAGCGGCATCCAAATCCGAAGCAAATTGGGAGAAGGCTTCTAACTCAGCAAATTGAGCCAGTTCTAACTTCAATTTACCCGCCACCTTTTTCATGGCTTTGGTTTGAGCCGCCGAACCTACCCGGCTAACCGAAATCCCCGCGTTGATAGCCGGACGGAAACCCGCGTTAAATAGATCAGTGGTTAAGAAGATTTGACCATCGGTAATGGAAATCACGTTGGTGGGAATGTAAGCCGAAACATCACCCGCTTGGGTTTCAATCACCGGCAGAGCCGTCATACTACCACCACCCAGGGCATCGCTCAGTTTAGCCGCCCGTTCTAATAAGCGAGAGTGAATGTAGAACACATCCCCCGGATAAGCTTCCCGCCCAGGAGGACGACGGAGGAGCAGGGACATTTGACGGTAGGCTTGGGCCTGTTTAGACAAATCATCATAAATAACAAGGGTATGCTTACCTTGATACATAAAATGTTCGGCCAAGGTTGCCCCGGTGTAGGGAGCCAGGTATTGCAGAGTTGCAGGATCGTTGGCATTGGCCGCCACCACAATCGTGTAATCCATCGCGCCTTTTTCCGTCAGGGTGTCAATTACCTGGGCGACAGTGGAGGCTTTTTGACCGATCGCCACATACACACAGATCACGTCTTCTGACTTCTGGTTAATGATCGTATCAATCGCGATCGCCGTTTTACCGGTTTTCCGGTCACCAATAATTAACTCCCGTTGACCTCGACCAATGGGAATCATGGCATCAATCGCCGTAATCCCCGTTTGCATCGGCTCACAGACCGATTTCCGTGAAACAATCCCAGGGGCCGGGGACTCAATTAAACGGGTTTCCGAAGAGGCGATCGGCCCCTTACCATCAATGGGACGAGCTAAGGCATCTACGACCCGACCCACCATCGCGTCACCCACCGGAATCTGAGCAATGCGGCCAGTGGTTTTAACAGTACTCCCTTCTTGAATGCCAAAACCGTCACCCATCAATACCGCCCCGACGTTATCTTCTTCGAGGTTGAGGGCAATCCCAACGGTTCCGTCTTCAAACTCCAATAATTCCTGGGACATGACCTTTTCTAACCCGTAAATACGAGCCGTGCCATCCCCCACCTGGAGAACCGTACCAATATTAGAAACTTGAACATCCTGGGAATAGGATTCAATCTGTTGGCGAATAATGCTACTGATTTCGTCAGGTCTGATGCTTACCATAGTCCGTTATTTCCGTTGAAATGAATGCAAAAAAAGAGATGGAAAAATAAAAAATTAAGCAGCATCCCCTAAACTGAGGCTGATGCGTCGTAGTTGACCCCGTAAACTAGAATCAAACACCTGGGAACCGACTTTAATGATCACACCGCCAATAATATCGGGATCAACGGTCGTTTTGAGTTCCACCGCATTGGCCCCCGTTAACTGTTTCACTTTATCAGTGACAGTATGGCGTTGTTCATCGGTCAACGTCAGAGCAGAAACCACTTCCGCTAAAACCGTATTGGTTAATTGGCGTAGTAAATCCAAATATTGTTGACAAACAGCCGATAAAAAGACAATGCGCCGTTTATCCACCAATAACATTAAGAAATTGAGTAAATAGTGATTACTGTTTTCCCCTAAAATCCGTCGTAAAATCGCTTTTTTATCCTCGTCTTTAACAACGGGACTAGACAGAACTGTCTCTAACTCCGGCGACTCTTCCAACAGATCCAACAAGCTACGGATATTCTCCCCAAACACTTCTGTTAAATGGTTGGTTTGAGCCAAAGACATTAAAGCCTGGGCGTAGGGTTCCGCAATTTCACTGCTATACAATGCACCTTTCATCTAGCGACCTCCTAATTGGGCAAGACTGCGTTCAATTAAGGTATCCTGATCGCGATCGCTTAACCGACCCCGGAGATCCGACTCAGCCCGCTCCACCGCCAACGCAGCAATGCGACGCTTCAACTCGCCAACCACCCGGTCTTGTTCCGCTCCGAGATCCTTAGCCGCCGTTTCCCGCAACCGTTGGACATCCTTTTCCGCTTGAGCCTCAATTTCTAACTTAGCCGCATTAGCCCGTTCCTCCGCCCCTTGACGAATCCGAACCGCCTCTGCCTGGGCCTGGGTCAGCTTTTGTTGCTCTTCACTGAGTTTGGCCGCCGCCGCCTTCTGACGACTTTCTGCCTCCTCAATCGCCTCCGCAATCTTAGAACGGCGATCGCTGAGAATTTTCCCCAACGTTTTTGGCGCGTAGTAAATCACAATGCCTAGCAAAATCGCCAGGTTAAAGAGATTGGTTTCCAGAAAATCCAGATTTAAACCAAAGCCCCCTTCCCCTGCCGAATGCGCCTCAGTCGCTAGGAGTAACAAGCTATTCAGCATAATGGACACAACCTAATAAATTCGGTAAAAGCGTTATTTAGACTTTATTGCTATTCAACATTTGATCCCCTTAATCCTCCTTAAAAAAGAAGACTTCAAAGCCTGAACTTGACTAGCCAGGTTCCCTCCTTTCAAAGGGAGACTAGGGGGGATAAAACGAAAACATCAAAGGTCTATCTAACTAACTCAGGGCCTAGTAACTTTTCTAAAATCTGACGGCTAAGGCCATCCACCTGTTGTTCCAAAGAACTCAAAGCAGACAAACGCTGTTGCTCAATTTCCTGAGCCGCCGCCTCTTTTTGGCGTTGGGCCTCCCGTTGGGCTTCAGCAACCTTTTCCGCCGCAATACGTTTCGCATCCATCTGAGCCGCCGCGATCACCTC
>JAYKIP010000157.1:0-3501 GCA_035286205.1 Merismopediaceae cyanobacterium | reverse complement strand
GAGGCGATCGCCTTGGCGGCTTCTAAACACATCTTATCGGTAATGGTGGTAGCTCGACAGTCTAAGGCTCCCCGGAAGACCCCCGGAAACGCCAAAACATTATTAATCTGATTGGGATAGTCACTGCGACCAGTGGCAATCACGGCGGCATCCTTAAGAATTAATTCGGGTTGAATTTCGGGGATGGGATTGGCCATGGCAAAGACAATGGGATCAGCGGCCATAGACTGCACCATTTCACGGGTCACGACCCCCGGCGCACTCACCCCTAAGAACACATCGGCTCCTTTCATGGCATCAGCGAGGGTTCCCGTTGCTTCCACTGCATAGGCCGCTTTTTGGGGCGTTAAATCCGTCCGACTCTTAGACAAAATTCCTTTAGAATCACAGAGCCAAATATTGGTCGCTCCACCTAGTTTTAAAAGGGATGTGATCGCAATCCCGGCGGCCCCGGCTCCATTGATGACGATCCGCACACTTGCTAGGGATTTATTGACAATTTTTAAGGCATTGATCAAGGCCGCTAAACTGACGATCGCCGTACCGTGTTGGTCATCGTGAAAAACCGGGATCTTTAACTCTTTGCGTAACCGAGTCTCAATTTCAAAACACCGGGGGGCTCCAATATCTTCCAAATTCACCCCGCCAAAGACGGGGGCAAGCTGTTTAACGGCTTTGATAATTTCTTCGGTGTCCTGGGTGTCTAAACAAATGGGAAAAGCATCAATACCCGCAAATTCCTTAAAAAGCATTGCTTTGCCTTCCATCACTGGTAACGCCGCCTCTGGCCCCAAATTACCTAAGCCCAACACTGCACTGCCATCGGTCACCACCGCCACCGTATTGCCCTTAATCGTTAAGTTAAAAACCTGGGTGGGATCATGGGCAATCATTTTACAAATCCGTCCGACACCGGGGGTATAGGCCATGGCCAAATCGGACTGGGCCGTTAAAGGAATGCGACTGCCAATGGTGATTTTGCCGCCTAGGTGCAGGTCAAGGGTGCGATCGCTGTAGGTTAATAGCTGAATATCCTTCAGAGCTTGAATGGCTTCGACAATCCGTTCCGCGTGTTCTTCACTGGAGGCATCTACGGTAATTTCCCGCTGGACATATTTCAGGGTACTTTCGATTAAGGAAATTTGTCCCAAACTCCCCCCCGCCTGGGCGATCGCCTGGGTCACAGAGGCCAAGGCCCCCGGATGATTGGGTAACTCTAAACACAGACTAAGACTATAACTGGGGTTGGGGGTAAGATTGACCATAGCAACTCAAACCAGAGACGAATATTACAACCCTATAGCTTATCGGGGATTACGGGACGCAAACCGTCAAAAATGTTGTCTCTGTCAGGACTCACTCACAGATTCTGCGGGGGATGAACCTCTCATCTGGTTGAACAAGCAGTTAGGAGCAACTTCTATGGGCATTTTTTTAGTTGCCTTAACCGGCCTCTACGGATACATCATTTGGAAATTAATCTTTTATCAACGGTTTACCTTCCAACGTTCCCAGGTTGACTGTCGCGTTCATGTGAATGGCATCCGGGGAAAATCCACCGTTACCCGATACGTAAGTGCTGTCTTTCGTGAAGCCGGTTATCACACCTTTGGCAAAACGACTGGCACCGCCGCCCGCATTCTTCGACCCGATGGATCGGACTTGGATTTTAAGCGTAAGGGTTATCCCAATGTCAATGAACAAATCCAAATTCTCAATCATTTTTTTCGCCAAAAGGCTGAAGTGATCGTCATGGAATGTATGGCAGTTAATCCTATTTATGCTCAATGGTTAGAAGAAAAGGTCATGGATTCTCATATTAATATTATTACGAATATTCGCTATGATCACCCTGAATACTTAGGAGAAACTTTACCGGAGATTGCCCGTTCGCTATCCGTCACGATCCCCCGTAATGGCATTGTCCTAACGGTCGAAAGTGAACCCCGCTTGTTAAAAATTCTTTGGGAAGAAGCCCAGCAGAAAAATAGCCAATTTATCCTCGCCGATGTGGGTCAAGTGGCCGATGAAGATTTACAGGGATTCACCCACTTTGCCCATAAGGAAAATGTGGCGATCGGCTATGAAATTGCCAAGTTAATCAATCTTCCCCTCGATAGAGCCTTAAAAGCGATGCAAACCTGTGTGAGTGATCCCGGTGCTTTTCAAATTCAATACATCTCCTTACACGAAAAAAATATTGCCTGGGCTAACCTATTTGCCATTAATGACCGCGAAAGTTTTGTGGATGTTTGCGAAAAATTATTTGAAAAACTCCCTGACTACGCTACCATCGTTATTCTAAATAATCGCTTAGACCGTCCAACCCGTGTCGGATTTTTTGCTGAATTGGCGATCGCCTTAAACTTTGATCGCATCGTCACCTTTGGAGATTACGAATCCGAGGTCAAACAAATCTGTGCGACTTCTCTAGAAAAACTCATTTTTTTAGGCAATTCAAGTCCCTTTAAAGATTTTGACGGAAAAGTGTTATTGGGAAAAATGCTTGAAACCCTTGATAACCCTCATGTTTTGCTGGTCGGAGCCGTCAATATTCATACCCATCAAGCGGAAACCCTACTGGAATTTTTTGCTTCCCAGAGCAATCTTAATAACATTCAGGAAAGATCTGATGAATCTTGAATAATGATCAATTACCAAATTATATTACTTTTAAAGTAAGCTTAATATTTCCCACTTAGTAGTTAATCGAAAAACGAATTAGATATGTTCATCGAAAATTTTAACACCCCAGAAATTTATCGCCTAACATTAATGATCGGGGCGATTGTTTCCATTATTTATAAAAATACTTACAATATTTTACCCGGCGGAGTGATCATTCCCGGCTTAATCATTATTTCTGGGCTGATGTCCCCTCTCTGGTTATTGACATTAATAGCCATCACAATTTTAATTAATGCTATTTATCGGCAATTCTTTATGAAAACTTATGCCCTGCGTCGCACTCCCCTTTATATTTTGGGCATGATGTCATTAATTTTGGGGGGAAGTATCGGATTAATTTACATGGATTTGGGTATCATCAGTCCCGAACTGGATAATTTGATTGGCTCCTTTGGCCCCGCTGTAGTTTGTAATGTCATGATTCGTCAGAAAAAAAACCTTGTTTTAAAAGGGATTGGCATTTGTAGTCTCTTGACTCTGGCGATTGTTCTCTCGATTTACCTAATTTTTCATCATATTTTTCAGATAGAGATGAATACGATTTATCCCATCACTAGAGGAAAAGAACACATTGACGTTACTTATTCTCCTCTATCTTTAACTATTACATTAATGATCAGTTACTTGATCTATTACTTTAAAAAAGTTCGCTCTGGTGGTTATTTGATCGCGCCCTTTATTGTTGCTTTACTGGTTTCTCCTGTGGGCTGTTATCTCTTTTTCCTTGGCTTTATCCTCATTCGTTGGCTCACCCAATGGATTTGCCGTTGGAGTTTTACCATTGGTTTAGACCGCTATGCGTTAACCCTTTGC
>JAYKIP010000156.1:0-6753 GCA_035286205.1 Merismopediaceae cyanobacterium | reverse complement strand
CGATCGCCGGCCCCGCCGGTCGCTTCTCCGTCCCCCGTTGTCTCCCCCACCCCTGGCCTTGATAATGTTCTGGGACATCTTCCCTACCCGGAGGCTCCTGCCCCTGATCTGAAGCCCATTACCTCCGATGGTCGTTGGCAATTACGCAAGGCGGCGGCGGATAAATTTTTACAAATGCAAAGAGCCGCTAGGGCCGCCGGGATTTCCCTCGTACCCATTTCGGCTTTTCGGTCGGTGAAAAATCAAGAACAAATCTTTTTTGGCATTAAACAAGCCCGCAATCAAGAAGCGCGTCAACGGGCCGAAGTTAGTGCGCCCCCTGGTTACAGTGAACACCATACGGGTTACGCGGTAGATATTGGGGATGGGACTGTTCCGAGTGCTAATTTAAGTCAACGGTTTGAACAGACCCCGGCCTTTCGTTGGTTACAAAAGAATGCGGCCCGTTACGATTTTGAATTGTCTTTTACGCCCAATAATCCCCAGGGGGTCAGTTACGAACCCTGGCATTGGCGGTTTGTCGGCGATCGCCACAGTTTAGAAACCTTTTATCGCGCTCGCAATCTGCAACCCAAGGCGGCCCCTTCTCCCTAATCTGATAAGCGAAAACCCTAATTTTTCTCCAAAAAACGAATAGATTATGCTCAAACGTTGGCATCAATTCCAGCAATTTCTCCTCTGGTTTTTTCAACTTGTGCAACGATACTGGTTGTCCTCAGAAAAATGGCGGGCGATCGCCGTATTATTGACCGTCATTGTCTGCATCGTGAGCTTTAATGCTTTTGTTCTGCAATTCACCGAAGTACAAAGTTCTCTCCTAAGTAATTTAACCGAGAAAAAATCTGCCGAATTTTATCAAGACTTGGTGCGGATCGGTTGGTCGGGAATTATTCTCTTTAGCGTGTTTCTGGTGCGCTACTTCTTTCAGCAAAAATTAGTTTTATACTGGCGAAATTGGTTAACTTTAAATTTTCTAACCGAGTATTTTAATAATCAAAATTTCTACAAAATTAATCTGAATAAAAATATTGATAACCCCGATCAAAGGATTGCGGAAGACATTAATACGTTTGTTGAACAAAGTCTGAGTTTTACCCTGGATTTTGGCGATACCTTACTCCGGGGTGGATTATTTATTGGTGTTTTGTGGTCTATTGACAAATCCTTGATTGGAGTTGCCTTCGCCGCCGCCCTCTTTCAAATGGTGATCAGTTTTTGGCTAGGCCGTGTATTAACCCCCTTAAATTTCCAAAGTTTAAAACGACAAGCGGATTTTCGGTATGGTTTAGTCCACGTCCGCAATCATAGCGAATCCATTGCTTTTTACCAAGGCGAAGAGCAGGAGGAGCAGTTAGTCAGCGATCGCTTTCAAAAATTAATGGAGATTCTCCATCGGATCATTTTACCCCAAAGCAGTTTAGCCGGATTTACCATGGTGATTGGTTATATTGCGGGATTAATTCCCTATTTTGTGTTGGCTCCGATGTTTTTTCGGGGGGACATTCAATATGGTCAAATTAGCCAGGTGAGTATTGCCTTTGGAGCCGTTTCAAGTTTATTAAATTGGTTTGCCAATTCTTTCCAGGATTTAACTGCTTTTGCGGCAGTCATCAAGCGTTTGGGCACATTAACAGACTGTTTTGTGACAACCAATCTTTCTCCACAAACCCCACAGATTACCTATCAGCCTGCCGATCATATTGCCTTTGAAGAATTTACCCTAGAGACTCCCGACCTCTCAAAAGAATTAATTCAAAATTTATCCCTAGATATTGCTACGGCTAACAGTGTCGTGATTATGGGGCCATCGGGAGTCGGGAAAAGTTCGCTGTTGCGGGCGATCGCCGGACTTTGGACTCAGGGCAAGGGAAAAATTTACCGTCCGGGCTTAAATACATTGATGTTTCTACCCCAACGACCCTACATGATTTTAGGTTCCCTACGGGAGCAGTTATTGTATCCCCATACCCGTCCAGATATTGACTCTGAAAAAATTCAAGCAATCCTAGAAAAGGTCAATTTAGGAGATTTAATTGAACGAGTGGGGGGGCTAGAAACGGAGTTAAATTGGGCCGATGTTTTATCCCTAGGAGAACAACAACGGTTAGCCTTTGCACGGTTACTGTTAAACCGTCCCCACTATGCCATTCTCGATGAAGCCACCAGTGCCTTAGATGTAGAAAATGAACAATTGGTTTACAATTTGTTAAAAGTTTCCCAGGTAAACTATATCAGCGTAGCCCATCGTCCAACGGTGATTCCCTATCATCAGCAAATTTTAAAACTTTTGGGGCGGGGGCAATGGCAAATCCAGCCTGTTTAATCCCCAATTTCTCGATACTTGACAGAGAATTAAGGCCGCCAAAACTCAAGACTATTCTGTTAAATAGCCGAAAAATGGTTAACGCCCCTGGCTTGATATTTTTCCGCCGTTCTCATAAATATCCCTTCGTTTTGACCAGGGTATAAAGCTGTTCCATGGCTTCAACAAAGGAGTTATCTCGATCCCAAAAACTAGGATAATCCCCTTGTTTACGGATCGGCACTCCTGCCAGGGGAACCTGGGGTAATGGCTCCAGCATTGAGGGTAGGCGTTTATGACCGTGCCAAAAGTGCTGTAAGTCCAGGTTTTTGTCCGGGGCGATCGCGATCGGTTCTGTAAAAAAGGATTGAACGGGATCGGGCTGGGGTGTTTCCAATAGGGTTTGCCCGGCAATCGCTTGTCCTAAGGGGGATTTAGCCAATTCAGCAAACAATTTTTCCCTGGGGAGTCCCCGCAACTCAAACAGAATAAAGGGATCTTGATCCAGGGCTTCGGCAATGAGAAAATAAACCCCAGCAACGTGTTTACAAGGATTGCTGTAATCGGGGCAACTACAGTTGGTATGCAGATCCTTGCGACCAGAGGGTAAAAAAGGCAAGCCCAATATTTTAAAATTGTCTTCAATATTGTCCGGTAAAACCTTTAACAATAACTGGGAAATTAAACTGGCTTTAGAGGCAATGAGGGCGATCGCCGCGGCCCACTTGGCTTCACTGATAGCTTCTAACTGAATCGTCACCTTATACAGGGGTTCTTTATACACCCCAAAATAAGGATTAATGGAACCGCGCACCTTAGCCGAAATAACCCCTTTTTCAATATCAAACTTGATCACCTTACCATTCCGCGCATAGGAACGCCCTCGACTTAAACGCCCACTATCCATTAAGGGTTCTAGGGCTTCGATAAATTTTTTGCCCCACCAGGTACGACTAAATTGGGTACGACTCATAGAGAATAGCTCCAAAAATAACAGACAAATCCTTGTTGATTCATAAAATTAAAATTAAATTTTTAAACCACATCCATTTTGGAAACTGTAGTTTTTTGAGATACGTTTCAGGGACAAGTCCCCCTTTTTAAGGAGGATTTAGGGGGATTGCCCTAGGAGATCCAAAAATGATAGGTTCCGAGTTAGACGGGGTTTAATTAAATTTTTAACTTAATTTTTAACTCAATCTTAAATCAATCTTAACTCAATTTAAGGTAAAACGTAAAAAATAAAATTCAAAGTAAAATTTAAAAGCTTAAAGAATCGCTTTCTGATTCAGCCGAATCAAGGAACGAAACGCATCATTGTCCAATTCCGTTAACCAGGATTCATCGGAGCCGACAATAGACCCCGCCAACTTTTTCTTATCTTCAATCATAGTATCAATCTGTTCTTCTAAAGTCCCGATCGCCACAAACTTATGGACAAAGACATTTTTTTTCTGTCCAATCCGAAAAGCCCGGTCAGTGGCTTGGTTTTCTACGGCTGGATTCCACCAACGATCAAAATGAAAAACATGATTAGCCCTGGTTAAAGTAATCCCGACCCCCCCCGCCTTCAGGGACAAAACAAACACCGAGGGTTCAGAGTCCGGGTCTTGAAATTCAGCAATCATTTTCTCCCGCTTATTGCGAGAAGTCCCACCATGCAAATAATAGGTATTGTAACGGCAGGTTTGGCGTAAATATTTTTCTAACGCATCCCCTAAATCCGTAAATTGGGTAAATAGCAATAAACTTTCTCCTTCGGCGATCACCTCCTCCGTCATCTCCACTAAACGCATTAACTTATGGGAGCGTTCCGGTGTGAAATCACTATTATCCTGTAAAAATTGGCGGGGATGGTTACACACCTGTTTCAGTTTCATTAACGTGCTGAGAATCAAACCTTTGCGTTTAATCCCTTCGACATTTTCCAGTTGGTTTTCCACGTCTTTAACAACGGCTTCATACAAAGAAGCTTGTTCTTTCGTGAGATTACAATACAGTTTTTGCTCTACCTTATCGGGTAAGTCTTGAATAATACTGCTGTCAGTTTTAACCCGTCGCAAAATAAAGGGTTCCACCAGTTTTTTGAGGGTTTGGGCTTGTCGTTGATTGCTGTCCTTTTGAATGGGAATTTCAAAACCCCGTCGAAATTGGGTCTGATTCCCTAAATAACCCGGATTCAAAAAATTGAAAATAGACCACAAATCCAAGAGACGATTTTCCACCGGTGTACCGGTTAGGGCCAGACGATGATCGGCATTGAATTTCAAAATAGCTTTGGTGAGAGCGGCCTTGGGATTCTTGATGTTTTGCGCTTCGTCTAATACAACGCGGTGCCATTGAATGCCATTGAAGAGTTTGGCATCTTTGCGAGCCAGTCCAAAGGAGGTAATAACAATATCCTGGTCACGGCAGAGTTGCTTAAAGGCATTACTATCCTGGTGTCGTTCATTGCCATGGTGAATGACGGCCTTTAACTGGGGCGAAAATTTCTGAAGTTCATGGAACCAGTTGCCTAATACCGAGGTAGGGGCAATTAATAGGGTGGGGGACAGACGCTCACCGGCTTGGGTTGCCAAATTACGTTCCTGCACCAAATGGGCAATCACCTGAACCGTTTTCCCCAGTCCCATATCATCTGCGAGACATCCATTCAGACCCAACCGTTCAAGGTATTGTAGCCAGGCAACTCCCCGCTTTTGATATTCCCGTAACTGTCCCACAAAATTGTCTGGATTTTCTACTGTTTGGAGTTGACATTGATTCTGTAAATTGTGCAAAATTTCCGCAAGGTTACTGTGGCGATCGCATTCTACTTCTAAATCTTCTTCATTTTGATTAGCCGTTAATTGCATAAACTCCATCAAAGTCATCTCAGGATTTTCCGCTTGATGGGTTTTCCAAAACGCTAACATTTGTTGCATTTTTTCGGGATCAAGTTGTAACCACTGTCCTCGAAATTGAACCAATGGCACTTTGGCCGCGACTAACTGTTGCCATTCCTGGTCACTCACCGTTTCCCCAGCGATGGATAATTCGTATTGATAGGTGACTATCGTTTCTAAGGAAAAATAACCCTTATTTTTTTCTTGGCTACTGCCTGCTGATTTGCCCTTGGCTTGTAAACGAATTTTGGCCCGTTGTCGTCCCTGGGGAGTCCACCAAGCCGGTACAATAACCTTATAACCGGCATTTTCTAACACCCAGGACGTTTCACTTAAAAATTGAAAAGCTTCTTCTAATTCGAGGACAATGCTAACCGGCTGATCCGTTTCTAACCCTTGCCATAACTTGGGATAAATACGTGCGGCATAGCCTAAATTCATCAGTAAATCTTGCCCAAATTGATTCCCCAGGGAGTCTTGAAATTGGGTTTGCTGTTTCGGTGATAAACGCCAATAGTCGCGCAACGTTAACCGCAAGGAAGGATCATTTTTTGGCCCCACACAGAAAAAGAGTTGCCACAGGTCATCGGGGGTCGGGGGATCTTGTAATTGAAAGTAAAGCTGAAAAGATTGTTGGGTTTGGGTTTTGACAAGGCGATCGCGCCAACTTTTCCAGGCTAAATATTGCTCTGGAGTTGAGCCACTATATTGCTTGACGACCGGGGGAGACGTTAATGCCGCTTCAATCAAAGTATCTTTAACTAAATTGCTAAAACTCTGGGTTCGGTAACTATGGCGCACAATATCGTCCAATAAACATTCGCTAAAATGCCGCAATAATAAATGGCGATCGTGAAATAGCGGTTCCGTCGGTAGTTCAGCAAAACCCGCACTACAAAAGCCCGGCATATAGTCTAGGGCTTGCGTTAACCAAGCCTCATATTCATCCCCAATCCATTGCCAACCGGCATAAACTTCGGCGAGAGGGGACAGAACCTTGGTCTGACTTTGGGTTTTCTGGGAACGGGAAGCAGTGGTTGAGGATTTAGCCGAGGATTTCGCTGTTTTTTTAGCCGGAGTTTTGGGGACAGTTTCAGTTGGTAATCCCAAATCCCGGTAGATCCACCCAGGGATAAACTGATCTTTATAAATGAGTCGTTTAAGTCCCTGGGTAAAATGAAACCAAAACAACAAATCGGCTCCCAGTTGAACTTCAGCTAAGCCATGGAGGGTTACAAAATGCAGATCATTTAGTAACGGAATAACACTATTAATCGTTGCGTTTTGATTCGAGCTAACTTTAGTGGTAGTCAATAGGGGAACTGCATTAATTTGCCAATAATCCCATTCCCATTCTTCCGGTAGATCTTGCTCTAGATAACGGGATAGTTCAAGGGACGGCAAGGGGGTTTGATTGACCGTCGGTAACAGGAAATAAGTTGTCGGGATTGCTTGACGGTAAGAGGAGTCAATTAAAGACTGTAGCCCCAAATCATCCGTTAGCAACTTCATCAAGTCCGATGAGTTTAACTGGTAGGGATAATTCTGAGTCTTTTGCCAATTTCT
>JAYKIP010000155.1:0-4170 GCA_035286205.1 Merismopediaceae cyanobacterium | reverse complement strand
ATAACGGATTGGGCCTGCGCCGATGCGCCTTGACTTCGATTCTGCCATGCGTTATACCTTTACCAGTAATTCTTTTTGTGGCAAATGCTAAAGGCGACAAAGTACCGTATTTATCCCACAACAGAACAGGAGCTACACTTTCGGCGTAGTATGGGCTGTTGTCGGTATGCGTGGAACTACGCTCTAAACCTTGTCAATGAGACTTACAAGGCAACCGGTAAGGGACTAAATCGGTTTGCAATTCAATCAGCTATTACTTCTCTCAAGAAGGAACTGGATTGGATGTCCGAGCCTTACTCTCAGTGTTTTCAGGTTGTAGCCCTCAATCTGTCAAAGGCGTTCATCAATTTCTTTGAACGACGAGCAGGGTATCCCAGTTTTAAGTCCAAACATGGCAAGCAGTCAATTAGCTATCCCCAAAACGTAAAGGTTGCAGGTAGCAGTCTTAAATTCCCGAAAATTGGGAAGGTTCACGCTGTCATCCACAGACCCATTGAGGGGACGGTCAAGACTGTCACGGTTTCGATGAATACCAAAGGACAATTCTTTGCCTCCGTCTTAGTTGAGGACGGGAAAGACATCCCCGTTCCTTCGACAGAAGGTAAAGCCGTTGGCATAGATTTGGGATTGAACCACTTTGCGATTACCAGTGATGGCTCTAAATTTGACAACCCCCGTTGGCTAAAAAAACATGAACGGAATTTGAAACAAAAACAGAAGCGTTTATCGCGTCGTCAAAAAGGTTCCAATAACCGCAATAAGACAAGGCGACAAGTTGCTTCTGTTTATAATAAAATTGCCCGTTGCCGAGAAGATTTTCACCATAAACTATCACGCAGGATAGTCAACGAAAACCAAGTTATTGTGGTTGAGAATCTAGCGGTGCAAAACATGATGAAAAACCACTGTCTAGCAAAAGCTATTGGACAGGTTGGTTGGGGTCAATTTTGCACAATGCTCAAATACAAGGCGGAATGGGAAGGGAAAACCTACGTCGAAGTAGAGCGTTTCTTCCCATCCTCTAAAACGTGCAATGTTTGTCTAAACAGGGTAGATAGCCTTCCCCTAGATGTTCGGTTTTGGCAATGTGAAAAGTGCGGTACAAAGCATGACCGTGACGTAAACGCCGCAAGGAGTATTCGAGATGAAGGACTGCGTATTTTGACCTCTGGAACAGGGGATTCCGCCTATTGTCAAACTGTCAGACGTGGTGGTAGAGGGCGCAGGTCTTCTACTATCGCGCAGGTTTCTGGATAGGAAGCTCCGGCCTCAGCGCAAGCGGGTCGGGGTGGTTCACGAATGACAAATTTCTTGTTAGCATGGGAACATTAAATGGCTAGTTCTCGATAACGAGACAACCTAAGTGTTCATCGTTTCTTTTTTATGACTTCTTTACCTGCTTCGACTCGACATCGCCTTAAGCAACTTCCTCAAATCCCTAGCGTTTGGGAAGGCGATCGCCATGCCTTAGCAGGAGAACAGACTAAAAGCATTTTGGATGGAGACGGGCCCGAAAAGGGCGATTGTATCCTTTGGGTAGATGGTTCCGAAGGGTTTGTCCGTTCCATGGATATTGTTTCCCCCGATATGGGGCTAGAAGCCGTTGTGCGGACTTTGATCCGGGCGATGGAAACCCCCCACAGTCCCGCCAAACCGGCCCGGCCCCAAAAAATTGTCGTTCGCAATCGAGAAATTCAATTTTTTCTGCGGGGCGCTCTCCAGGGCTTAGAAATCTCCATTGATTACGTTCCCGAATTACCCCTGATTGATGAACTGTTTCGCAGTTTTGAATCGTCGGGCAATGACCGTCCCCCCGCTCTACCCTCTGAGTATGCTGGCCCCTTAAAACAAGTTGCTGATGCCTTGTGGGAGGCGGCTCCCTGGGATTTACTGGCGGATCATGATATTGTCGCCATTGAACTGGAACGGGAAGACGTTGCCACCATCTATGCCTGTATTATGGGGATGCTCGGTCAGGAGTACGGGGTGATTTTCTATCGTTCATTGGAATCCCTCAAACAATTCCGGGCGATCGCCATTGCCGAAAAATCCACGGCCCGCTTAGAGCAAGCTTTTTTATCTCAGGACTGTTGGTTCCTGAACTATGAGGCCAAAGGCGACTTTGATGATGATGACGACCTAGGTAATCTGGACGCGGAGGATGTGGAAGCCCTGTTTGGCAGTATCCATCCCCTCGAAGGTATCCGTCCCTTTTTAGATGCCGAGGAGTCCCAAACCCTCTACTATGCTCTCCAGGGGCTTCTGAAATTTTTTGAGGATCACGAATGGGAGCTTTCCCAGGAACCCGTGGCCCAAGCCCGTCAAAGCTACCGCTTAAACCCCTTAAAGACCACCAGCAGTAAAGCCAAGATTAACGCCGAGGTCTATACCCTTCCCGAACTGGCCCAGGAATTTGCCGGATTAGACGAGGAGGAGGATGACCAGACCGATTTTGTACTCCGCGATGATCTGATTCCGGAAAATGCCTTTTTAAGTATTGGCATGATTCCCTGGGACGTGGTGAAATCCCTACAAGGTATGGCGAAAGTCCATTATCAAAGTCGTCAGGTGGAACCCAATGGGGAAGGGTTACCGGTGGTGATGATCCAAACGTCCCGTCCCAAGGCCCAAACGCTCATTAAAAAAATCCTAGAGGAGGGCGGTATTTCGGGGCTGGCTTTTAACGATGGCGAAAATCCTCTGACCAATACCGATTACGATTTAGGCATTTTACGCACGAGCCAAGATCATCTGTATATTTTTGGCGAATTTCTCCAGGATGACGCAACCCATAAAAAAGCGCGGCAGAAATGGGATAAGCGGTGTCAAGAAACCCAGGGATTTTGTGGGGTGTTAATTGCCATGGGCGTTACCGGCAGTTCACGGGGTAAGCCCCAGTTATCGGATATGTTGGCCTTCTTTGAAACGCCCTTTTTGTCGGAGAATGACCTCCAGTTGGGAACGCTACAACTCATGCCGAGTTTTGATATGGATTGGTAGAACGACCGGGTTAAGGGTTTTACCGATGTTGGGCCAGGGCGATCGCCAAGTCAAGAGCGGCTTTAAAACTTTCTGCTTTAGCAATCCCTTGGCCCGCAATATCAAAGGCGGTTCCGTGATCGGGGGAAGTGCGAATAAAAGGTAGTCCAATGGTGGTATTAATAGCTTGATCAAAGCCGAGAAGTTTAACCGGGATTAACCCCTGGTCATGGTAAAGGGCAAGATAAGCATCGGGCAGATTCGGCGGTGGACTGTGATACCAGGCTTGACCGGCATTGACCCAGAGGGTATCGGGCGGTACGGGGCCAATTAAAGTCGCCTGGGGATATTGCCGTTGGGCTGACGCTAACCAGGGAATTAACCAATCCTGTTCTTCCGTTCCCAGTTGTCCCTGTTCGCCACTGTGGGGATTTAAGCCGGGAATGGCGATCGCCGGGTATTCTAGTCCAAAATCCTGTTTTAAACTGGTTAATAATAAATCCAATTTGCGCGTCATTAGCTCTGGGGTTAACGTCCGGGGGACTTGGGCCAGGGGAATATGGGTCGTCGCCAACAGGGTGCGTAATGTCCAGCCCGTGACCGGCGATCGCGCCACAAAGAGCATTCCGTACTGATTGACCCTGGCGTATTGAGCTAAAACCTCCGTTTGACCCGGAAACCGATGACCGGCTAACTGCCAGGCGGCTTTGGCGATCGGGGCCGTAACAATACCTTGAAATTGCCCCTGAAGAGTTGCTTGAATGGCAGTGATTAAACAGGCAAAACTGGCCGCACCACTGGCCGCATTGCCCTGACCGATCTGGATTCCTTCAGGACAGTTAACCTGAATTTGCTCAAAGTCATCGGGATTGGCCGCCGGCTTTCCCATGGCTTGTAACCGTTGATAGGTGGTCTGCCACAGCGATCGCTCTCCCACCAAAGTTAAATGGGCTAGGGATTGATCCGTAAAATCGGTTAACGCCTTTAAGACCACTTCGGGGCCAATACCGGCGGGATCACCCAACGTCACGGCTAAATGGGGTTTGGTTGTCATCAAAACTTGCTTTTTGGCACTGGTATCGTCTGAGTAAATCCGCAAAGACTTACAGTATAAGACTTAGAGGAAACGAAAAAATCATTAAAGACTTAACATAGCCCCGTTTTACTCTACTATTATTATTGTCATAACAT
>JAYKIP010000154.1:0-16459 GCA_035286205.1 Merismopediaceae cyanobacterium | reverse complement strand
CGGTTTGTATTTGGCCATCGCTTCCGCCGCTAAAGGTTGGGGGCCTAAATTTGCCAAAGAAGTCAAAATACTAGCCGCACTGCGAAAGAGAAAATGTTGACCCTGATCCGAGGCTTGTAAAATAGCTTGGGCAAATTGATCTAAATCCGCTTGGGTTTCGCCATCCACCACTGCACATTGATTATCCTTCAGAGCTTGTAAATGGGCTAAACAACCTTGACGAATTTCCGGCAATAAAAACCGTTCCACTTGATTAGCCGAGATACGTCCCTGGGTTTTTTCAGCTACATAATCCGGTAAATAACTATGACGATAACCAAAGACCGAATCCTTGGCAAATTCTGTTTCATGTACCGGTGTTTCTACCCCATTTACCAACAAATAATGCACACTATCGCGAGTAATTCTTCCCCCTTCAAAAAATGCCGGAATTAAAAAATGAGCATCAAAGGGGCCCAACGCTTCGGCGATCGCATCGGTTTCAATGGGATAGTGACCGCGCAAAGTAGAATCCGACCGACTGACAATTAAATATTCCTGAATCTTTTCGGCCGCTAAAGCCACTTTTAAATTTTGACACACCTCACGGGTCACTGCTGTTGCCTTGTCCGGCGTTAAAGCCCGCGTATTGGTTAACACAAAGAAAATCGGGGCCGCATCCCGCAATCCTAACCGTAATGTTTCCACATCCCACTGCATTAATAACAGACAACTATGGACAGTTTGGGAACCCGTTGGGTCATCATCTAAGACAATAATTTTGGTGGTCATGGGTTTCAATAAGAGATTGCAGGAAAACGAGCCTTATTTAGTTTATCCCAGAGCGTCTCTGGTGTTGATCCCTCGTTGCCGGTTACCATACAGACAGTTTTTAGCGATTTCTCCCGCCTCTTCTCCATGCCAACGGAACCCGATCCTAGCCCGACAACTCCCGAAACCAGTAACGCTGTCACCCCCCAACGCACCTGGGCGATGATGTCGCAAACTCTTCCCTCAACCAATCCCTGGCCCTTAGTGGTTGCCTTGGGGACAATGGGGTTGGGTCTCTTAACTTCCTGGGCCTGGTTAGGGTTCACCGGGGCCATTTTGGCCTTCATGCTCTCCCTTCAGGTACTCTTTCCCTCCTGGCAATTTTGGTTTAAACGCTACCTCACCCCCCAGGAACGCCAATCGTTACTAGCCGGTTTGGGCTTGATCCTGGCGATCGCCGGTTTAGGAAAATACCTAGGGATTTATGAATTACTCACCCGATGGTTAACCCAATTTAAATACGATGAATTTGGTTCCTGGGCGGAATGGGTGGGAGCCTTAGGCCAAATTATGATCGCCCTTTTAGCGGTGTATGTCGCTTGGCAACAGTACGTTATTTCTAAAGACTTAACCATTCAACAAAATCGCATTACCCAACAACAAACCATAGACGCTTATTTTCAAGGCGTTTCCGATTTAGCCTTAAATGAACAGGGAATGTTAGATGATTGGCCCCAGGAACGGGCCTTTGCAGAAGGAAGAACCGCCGCCATTCTGGCCAGTGTAGATTCCGAGGGAAAAGCCAAAATTCTTCGTTTTCTTTCCCAATCCCGGTTATTAACCCCGTTACGCCGAGATTTTTATTTAGCTCGACCGATTTTTGATGGGCTAGGCGGTTATGAAGAAGACCGATTAAATGGTATTCGGGTGATTAATTTAGGAGTGATGTTAGTGGCGGCTGATTTAATGAATCAGGATTTGCGTTGGGTGGATCTCAGTGATATTTATTTAATTCGGGCTAACTTAAGTCGGTCGGATTTAGTGAAAACTAATTTTTCCCGCACGGTACTCTATGAAGCCAATTTACAGGGGGCTGATCTCAAAGGAACCCGCTTTTTTTATGGCAAAAAAGAAACCGCTTCCCCCCGCAGTCGTACCCAAATACCCAATTATGAAACGGGAGAATATACTGGGGCTGTTGTGGAAAAAGTAGATGTCGCCGGGGCACAAAATTTGAATGAAGATCAACGCTATTATCTCTGTGCCTGGGGGGGAGAAACCACTCGTCGAACGATTCCCGGCGGTTGTGACGGGATTCCCAATCAGTTAGAAAAATAATAAACCCCGTAACTTAAAATCCATTTAAAGCTATATGATTAAAACCCTGTTTCGCGATGTTCACCTAGGGGATATTAACGCCCTGCTTGACCTAGACCAGCGTTGTTTAGGGGGAATGTGGACAGCCCAGGGTTATCAACGAGAAATTGAAAATACCTGTAGTCATTGGGTCATATTAAGTCTTGCTGAAACCGACCAAGTACTAGGAGCAGGAGCCTTTTGGGCCGTCCTCGAAGAAGCTCATATTACCCTATTAATGATTGACCCCGATTACCAAGGCCAAGGCTTCGGTAAACAACTCTTACAAGCCCTCTTAAAAAAGGCTATTAGCCTCCAGTTAGAACGCGCTACCCTAGAGGTTAATGTTAATAATATTCAGGCGATCGCCCTTTATCAAAAAGCGGGTTTTCAGGTATCGGGCCGTCGGAAAGGTTACTATCAGGAAACGGGGGAAGATGCGCTGATTCTGTGGCAAAATCACCTGGGAAAATCAAAAGATTATTAAGATTTTCTTAAAAATATCTCTTTTCTTTACCAAGATTGAAAGTCGGGTCAAAAAATGTTAATTTTGAGAAGGGAAAAATTTGAACATTGAGGCGACAAATACCATGACAGCGACCCGTGAAAATCTTTATCAATTTTTACAGTTTTGTGATCAGCATATCGAAGGGAAAGAACGATCCGATGCTCAGAGTTTTTTAAATGAATTTTTCAAGGCATTTGGCCACGCAGGGGCAACCCAGGCAGGTGCTAAGTTTGAATTACCGATTCCTAAAGCCAGTGCCAAAGGTCACATCGGTTATGCGGATTTATGGTGGCCTAGAGATACTTTAGCCACGCTCTTAATTGAAATGAAATCACGGGGCGAAAATTTACAACGGCATTACGGTCAAGCCTGGGATTATTGTAAGCAGTTAAACCCTCAATCGAAATATGTCATTTTATGTAATTTTGATGAGTTTTGGATCTACGATTTTAATATTCAAATTGATACCCCTTTAGATAAAATTCGTCGAGTAGAGTTACCGGATCGCCTCGAAGCTTTCCGCTTTATGGAATTTACCAGCGAACCCCCTAGTTTCCAAAATAATCAGGTCGAAATTACCCAAACGGTGGCCAAACGAATGGGCGAGTTTTATCAACTTTTAGAAAAGCGGAGTCAGCGAGCTAATTTTACCGCATTGATGGCGCAAAAGTTCACTTTACAATGTGTGATGGCTATGTTTGCGGAGGATACTCAATTATTACAAAATGCGTTGTTTTCCCAGTGTTTGGAGGAATGTTTAGCAGGGAAGAGTAGTTTTGATTTATTAAATGATGGTCTGTTTCGCCGGATGAATATGCACCATAACCCGGTGGGTAAATTTAAGGGAGTGAGTTATTTTAATGGGGGGTTATTTGCGGAAGTTTATCCCATTGAGTTAAATAAGGAAGAATTAGATTATTTAAAGTTAGCGGCTAATCAGGATTGGAGCAAGGTCAGACCAGCAATTTTTGGGAGTATTTTTGAAAGTACGGTGAATATCCAAGAGCGTCATCAAGGGGGGATTCATTTCACCTCAGAAAACGATATTATGAAGATTATTTATCCGACGATTAGTCGTTATTGGCAAGCAAAAATTAATGAGGCGAATACCTTAAAGGAATTAGAGGTTTTAAAAAGGCAAATGCGAGATTACCGGGTCTTAGATCCGGCCTGTGGATCGGGTAATTTTTTGTATATGGCTTATCAGGAATTAAAGCAAGCGGAACATTTATTATTACAAAAAGTGGCAACTTTACAGAAAAGTAATCAAGTGGAATTGAGTTTTGTGACTCCTTTGCAATTCTATGGTATTGATTATAATCCTTTTGCGGTGGAGTTAGCGAGGGTAACGTTATTAATTGCGCGAAAGGTGGCGATTGATAAGTTAGGGTTAACGGAAAATGCTTTACCGTTAGATAGTTTAGATCAGCATATTATTCACGGGGATGCGTTGTTATTGGATTGGCCGAAGGTGCAGGCGATCGTGGGGAATCCGCCTTTTCAATCGAAAAATAAAATGCAGAAGGAATTTGGTGCAAAATATGTCAGTCAAATTCGAGAAAAATATCCGGAGATTCCGGGGCGGGCTGACTATTGTGTTTATTGGTTTTATAAAGCCCATCAACAGTTACCGGACGGAGGTTGTGCGGGATTAGTCGGAACCAATACGATTCGCCAAAATTATTCCCGTGAAGGGGGATTAGATTATATTGTTCAGCATAACGGCACGATTACAGAAGCGGTTTCTACGCAAGTTTGGTCAGGGGAAGCGGTTGTTCATGTTTCAATTGTGAATTGGATTAAGGGAGAAAAAAGCGGCAAGAAACAGCTATCTATGCAGTTAGGGGATCATCGAGAAAGTCCCTGGCAAGTGTGGGAATTAGATCATATTAATGCTTCTTTATCTCCTACAACAGATGTTTCTCAAGCAAAAAGAATTTTTATTAACGCCGCATCAAAAGTTTGCTATCAAGGGCAAACTCATGGTCATGAAGATTTTCTATTAACACCTGAACAATATTTAATATTTGTCCATGATTCTTTTTTGAATCAAGAAGTTATGTTTCCTTATTTAACAGGAGACGATTTAGTTTCTACTTATCCTCCTATTCCAAAACGCTATATTATTGATTTTCACCCTAGAGATTTAAGCCAATCTGGTCAATATAAAAATTTATTGAAAAGGATTCAAGAAAGAGTCCTAAAAGTTCGTGAGCAAGCAGCAAAAGAAGAAGAAAAACGTAATCAAGAATTACTAAAAGTTAATCCAAAAGCAAGGGTAAACCGTCATCATAAAAATTTTCTAGCGAAATGGTGGTTATTATCTTATCCGCGACCTGAATTAATTGAAAAGTTAAATAAGATTCCTCGTTATATTGGCTGTAGCCGAGTCAGCAAAAGACCAATTTTTGAGTTTATCTCGTCTAATATTCGGCCTAGTGATGTTGTTCAAGTTTTTCCTCTAGCAGATGATTACTCTTTTGGTATTCTGCAATCCAACTTACATTGGGAATGGTTTACCCAGCGTTGCTCTACATTGGGCAGTGGTTTTCGCTACACATCGGATACTGTGTTTGATACCTTTCCCTTTCCCCAAACCCCTACCCTAGAACAAGTTCAACAGGTCGCTCAAACGGCGGTTCACTTGCGACAAATACGACGGGAAATTATGACAAAAAATCAATGGAGTTTACGGGAACTTTATCGTCATTTAACGGATAATCCTGCCCATCCCGAAATTCAACCCGTTCGCCAAGCCCAAGAACAGTTAGATCACGCCGTTCGTCTCGCCTATGGTATGACCTCCCAGGGCGATCGCCTCGAATTTTTGCTGAATCTCAACTTTCAAGTCACCGCCAAAGAAGCCAAGGGAGAAAAAGTCATGGCTCCGGGCTTACCCGATTTTGTCACCGATCCCGCACCTTTTATTTCCCTGGACTGTGTTGCCATGCCCTAGGCGTTTTCCCGGTCTTTCATTGCCTCAAATTTTTCAATAATGCCGCCTCCTAACACCCGATCGCCCTCGTAAAGTACCGCCGCTTGACCGGGCGTAATGCCAAACTGAGGTTCCGCAAACTGTAACTTGATCCGTCCGGCCGCCAAAGGAATCACCGTGACCGGCACCGCCGAAGACCGATACCTGACTTGTACCTCACATTGAATCGGAGCCTGGGGTTCAGGAATAGATACCCAATTCAAACGATACACCGAGCAACTATCTCGACCCGCACTTTGGCGATCGCCGACCACCACCCGATTCATCACCGGATCCAGAGCGACTACATAGAGCGGTTCTGCCGCCGCAATGCCTAACCCCTTCCGTTGACCGATGGTGTAATGGTGAATCCCCTGATGATTGCCCAGGACTTTTCCCTCTAAATTGACAATTTCTCCTGTTGTGGGAGCCAAATATTGATCCAAAAATGACTTCATAGAGCCATGGGCTTCAATTAAACAGAGGTCTTGACTATCCGGTTTCGCCGCCGTCGTTAACCCCAATTCTCCAGCAATTTGCCGAGTTGTCGTTTTCGTTTGCTGGCCCAGGGGAAAAAGCGTCGCCCCTAACAGCGATTGGTCTAAATCGTAGAGAAAATAGGATTGATCTTTTTGGGGATCTACCGCTCTTAGGAGTTGATACCGTTGGGTCGCTTCATCGTAGGTAATGCGGGCATAATGACCCGTCGCAATTTTATCAATGCCTAGGGTTTCCTTGGCGTAGCGCACCATGGGGCCAAACTTCACCGATTTATTGCATTGGGAACAGGGCAGAGGTGTTAACCCATCCCCATAACCCGACACCACATAATCCACAATATAGGTTTGAAATAAGTCGCGGGTATCTACAATCTCGTGGGGAATGCCTAATTGTTCACAGATCGTCGCCGCATCCACCAGACCTTCGGAACAACATTGTCCTTTGCCCTTCATCAACCAGAGGGTTAAACCGACGACCTCATAACCCTGACGCTGTAACAACGCCGCCGCCACTGAACTATCTACCCCTCCCGATAGACCGACTACTACTTTTTGATTCAGGTTACCCATAGCCAAGAAAATTTTGATGACAAAAATCACAGAAAGACTTTTTCTAGGCTAACATTCCCGTTAAAATTCAAGTAAAGCTGAAGACAAAATTGAGCGGAAGGATGGGGATTCTCTGAATTTCCTCAAGGTTTGTCGTCGGTGTGAGGATGGTTCAGCAAAGGAGTACGGATGATGAAAAGGTCATCGCTTGGATTGGTTTTGGGGCTTCTGGGTTCTGTCATCCCTTGGCCCGGTAGGGTAACGGCTCAAATGGTAGGAGATTTCACAACTCCAGTTTCTAGGACGGCGATCGCCCCCCTTCAGGTTCCCCAGGCATTACCGCCGACAATTTCCCCGGATCATCAGGCTTTGCGTCATTTACCGGCTCCCCCTCCCTTAATCGCCAATGAACGGACAACAACTCCCCCCAACGGCCAAGAACTGGTTTTTCAACGTTCAACGAAAACCGTAACGCCCAAAACCTTTGCGAGTCCGGTGGTTCCTGCGCCGGTGCAGACCCCGCCAATCGCCTCAGACGCTCGACCTGTTCCGTCAAATCCCGGTCTCTACCGTGTTCAGGTGATGGGGAATAGTCCGCAACTGTTAGCCCAGGTGAGAAAAATTGAACCTTTAGCCTTTATCCGTGAAGCCGATAACACCATTCAAGCCGGTACTTTTCCGGAGGCGAGTTTGGCTCAACAGCGTATTCATTTACTCACGGAACAGGGGATACCGGCCCAACTGGTGAACGTACCTGACGCGGAGGGAATGCCTAGCTCTTCAATGGTGTTACGGTATCAAATTCGTTAAGGTTGCCCCATGGGTGTGTTTTTCTCGAAGATTTTACCGGCTTTATTCCTTTATCCTTTGGGGTGGTTAACCCTACTGCTGAGTGGTAGTTTGTATTTTGCTTGGAAACAACGTTCCTGGTTACAAATTCCCCTGAGTCTGGCCCTAGCAATTCTGTTTATCAGTGGCAATTTTTGGGTAAGTAATGCCCTGCTTATTCAGTTGGAACGGCAAAATTTACCCCAGTTACCGCTTCCCTCTGCCGATGCGATCGTTATTTTAGGGGGCGGAGTCTATTCCCCTACTCCACCGCGACCGATGACCGAAGTAAACGAAGCCGGCGATCGCGTCTTGTATGGAGCCAAATTGTATCGGGAAGGCCAAGCGCCCTGGGTGATTACATCGGGGGGACGGATTAGTTGGTTGAGTGGCGGTTCCCCGGAAGCCCAGGATATGGCCGAATTATTGACTTTTTTAGGGGTTCCCCCGGACAACATTTTGCAAGATCCCTTGTCGTTAAATACGGAACAAAATGCGAAGAATGTCCAAAAAATTGTGCAGGAAAAGGGCTTAAAAAAATTGCTGTTGGTAACTTCTGCCTTTCACATGACCCGCGCCCAGTTAATTTTCACCAAATTGGGCATGGATGTCTTACCGGCCCCTACCGATTTTCGCGGATTGGAACCGGCGGCCAATTTTAATTTAGCGACGGTGTTGTTGAACTTGATTCCAAATGCAGATGCTCTGACTTTAATAACTTTACTGATTAAAGAGTATGTGGGCATTTTCGTGGTGCAACTTTTTGGAGTTTAGCTCTCCTTACTTTGGGGAGTGGGAATGTGACCGGGGTAATACCAGACTCCGTTTAATCCTATGATAGATTAAAGGTTATCTTGCGCTTTTTCTTGCCATGACTCCGACTCCCTTGAAAAGCCAAAAGGTTTTTTCTGTGCCTGTGCATCTTTGCGAAAATTATACTCAGTGGTTAAAGTCATGTCTTGATGCTCAAACCAGCGTTCATGTGGTGACGTTAAATTCTGAGATGGTGATGTTGGCAGAGACCGATCCCGCCGTAGCCCAGGCCATTTCCCAGGCGGATTTAGTGGTTCCCGATGGTGCAGGAGTCACTTTCTATCTCAAACGGCAGGGGATTCGTCAAACCCGATGTCCCGGTATTGAGTTGTCCGGCTCGTTATTAGAGGCGATCGCCGCTTTACCTTCTCCGCCCCTGGTCGTCTTCTACGGTGGTAAACCGGGAATACCTGAGACCGCCGCCCAAAAGTGGCGAACCCGCTTTCCCCAATTACCGATTTTGGCCAACCATGGCTATCTCAGCCCCGAAGAGGAGGCCGCCTGGTTACAGTTATTACAAGATAAACAGCCCCAGGTGATTTTTGTGGGGTTGGGAGTCCCCCGTCAGGAATTTTGGATTCAGCAACACCGGCATCTCTGTCCCCAGAGTATTTGGGTGGGAGTCGGGGGCAGTTTTGATGTGTGGTCAGGGCAGAAACAACGCGCTCCGAAATGGTTTTGTGATAATAATCTCGAATGGCTTTACCGGCTGTATCAGGAACCCTGGCGTTGGAAACGGATGCTCGTCTTACCGCAATTTTTGTTACGCACTTTAACCCATCCCAAGACCTCGGCTCAATAGGGGTTGACTGACCCAGCGATCGTTTTTGAATCCCCAGCCTGTCCTTTTCTGGATTCCCCCAAAGCCGTACACTGGGATGTGATCTATTGCGTATATTCTCAAAACTGGAAAAACTGTGCGAAAAATTATTATTGCTGGCAACTGGAAAATGTATAAGACTCAGGCAGAGTCCCAGGAATTTTTACAAGTTTTTAAACCCCTCCTAGAGGAAACCGACGAACGGCGAGAAGTGGTTTTATGTACGCCCTTCACGGATCTGATCGGGATGTCTAAGGGTCTGCACGGTAGTCGTATCCAATTAGGAGCGCAAAATCTCCATTGGGAAGACCAGGGCGCTTTTACGGGGGAAATTGCGGGGCCGATGCTCACGGAAATTGGGGTGAGTTATGTGATTATTGGCCATAGTGAACGTCGTCAGTATTTTGGGGAAACGGATGAAACGGTGAATTTGCGGATTTTAGCGGCCCAAAAGCATCAGTTAACGCCCATTGTCTGTGTGGGGGAAACCAAGGCACAACGGGATGTGGGGCAAACGGAAGCGGTAATTATTGAACAGCTTAAACGGGGTTTAGTGAATGTGGATCCCAGTCGTTTGGTGATTGCCTATGAACCGATCTGGGCGATCGGGACGGGGGATACCTGCGAGGCAACGGAGGCCAATCGGGTGATCGGGGTGATTCGTGCCCAGTTAAGCGATCCCCAGGTTTCTATTCAGTACGGCGGGTCAGTGAAACCGGATAATATTGATGAGATTATGGCTCAACCGGAAATTGATGGGGCGTTAGTGGGTGGGGCCAGCCTTGATCCCCAGGGGTTTGCCCGGATTGTCAATTATCTGTAATGAAACTGAGTCAATGGTTCGGTCTGGCTGTTTTGCTGATGAGTGCCTATATTCTTTGGCAATTGCGTCAGGCCGTCTTGCTGGTTTTTTTGGCGATCGTGTTGACAACAGCTTTAAATCGAGGGGTTAAATTTCTCGGTGAACGTTTGGGCCTAGGGCGATCGCGGGCCACGTTATGGGTATTAGGACTGAGTGGCGGGTTAATTAGCTTATTTTTTGCCTTAATTGTGCCGCCCTTTTTAGACCAGTTTCAGATGTTGGTTGAACTCTGGCCGCAAATTTGGCAGAAATTAGACGGATTCCTCGATTTTCTGCAAGCTCAGGAAACGGCCCTCGGTTTAAATCTGGTTTTGTCTCAACAAAGTCCCCTCCAAACCCTCTCGAACTTAGCTCCGACGTTATTTCAACGTTCCCTGACGCTGTTTTCTAATTCGGCGATCGTTACCGTACAGATGATATTTGTGATTGCCTTAACCGTAATGATGTTAGGGAATCCCCAGGCTTACCGTCATCATCTGTTAACACTCTTGCCGGGCTTTTATCGTCGTCGAGCGGATGAAATTTTAACCCTGTCGGAAATGGCGTTAGGAAATTGGTTAACGGGGATTGCCCTGAGTTCGGTCTTTATTGGGCTGATGTGTGGGTTGGGGGTTTGGATTTTAGGGATTAAGTTAGTTCTTGTCCATGGCTTAATGGCGGGCATTTTAAACTTTATTCCCAATATTGGCCCGGCGGCCAGTGTGGTGTTTCCGGTAATGATTGCGTTGTTGGGAGAACCCTGGAAAATTGGAGCCGTTTTGGTGTTGTATTTTATTATCCAAAATATCGAAAGTTATTGGTTAACCCCAATGATTATGGCTAAACAGGTTTCGTTATTACCGGCGTTAACGTTAATGGCTCAAATTATTTTTACGACGTTTTTTGGGCTGTGGGGCTTAATTTTGGCGTTACCTTTGACGGTGGTGGCGAAAACCTGGGTAGAAGAAGCATTATTTAAAGATATTTTGGATCAATGGAGTTAGATTTTATCTAAGTTTTAATGGATTGTTTTTAATGGCTCTTTTTATCCCTCTAAATTCCCCTTGAATCACTTTGTAATCATTTAGTTTTATCCCCCTAAATCCCCCTTGGGAAGGGGAACTTGCCCCAGTCATTGGGCTCAAACATCTTAGCTTTTCTGATGAAAGCAGTTTAATATGGTAAAGTTCCCAAGACAATTATCACGATGTCCCAAGGTTAGATTAAGTCACCTGGGTCAGAGTAGCTTGATGGCGATCGCCTTGTTATTACCGAACGGGGGATTACTTTTGGCTCAAGAGCCTCCTGCCCCAACGGTCTTAGAAACCATTAGAACAACGGGTTTACTAAATATTGCCATTCGTGAAGATGCCGTTCCCCTGGGCTATCGAGACTTAAATAATGATTGGTCGGGGATTTGTTTAGATTTTGCGGCGATTTTAAAACGACAGGTGATTGCGAATATTCAGCAACCGGCCATTTTAGTCAAATTGTTTAAATCTACGCTATTTAATCGCTTTGATTTAGTGAATGATCAAGTGGTTTATCTGGAGTGTGGCCCCAATAGTATTCGTCCAGATTTAAGTTATGATAATGTGACGTTTTCTCAACCTTTTTTATGGACAGGGACGCAATTCTTAATTCGGGCCACCGATAAACAACGGGTGAATCCCAACGGTTCCCTAGCGGGTCTCAAAATTGGCGTTTTACGCTACACCACCAACGAAAAGCTGATTCAAGAACGGTATCCGGGAGCGACGATTCAAATTTTTCAGGGGGCAACGGGACGCTTACGCGGGGTGCAGGCTCTCCGTCAGGAACGCATAGATGCTTTTGCCAGTGATGGGATCTTGTTGTTGGGGGAAGCCTTGTCCCAGAATTTGGCGATCGGTCAGGATTATTTGATTGTGCCGCCGGTGCCGCTTAACTGTGAGCAATACGGCTTGATTTTACCCCGTCAAGATCCTCAATGGATTGAATTGATTAATCAAACCCTGGCGTTACCAGAAGCGAAAAATCTTAACCAAAAATGGTTAGGCCCGATTTTCCCCCAGGTTCAAAAGATTGTCAATTACTGTCAAAATCCTACCGGGGCTATGCCTTCCCCTGACCCCTAATGCTTGGTTTTTTCTCTCCCCATGACTGATGCTTTTTGCCTTGCTTTCCTTGCCTGGGGGTTGTTAATCACCCAATTACCGGCCACTTTCATTTTATTGTCCCGCCTAGTGAAAGGAGCGAATCGCCGGCCGCCCCTCCGTCCCCAAGTAGCTTCCCCGGCTTTGGCTCAAACGGTTTCGGTGGTGATTCCGACCCTCAACGAAGTCAACCGGTTACAACCCTGTTTGCAAGGTTTACAAGACCAGGGGCCAGAGGTACGGGAAATTTTAGTGGTGGATAGTCGTTCCCAGGACGGGACGCGGGAGTTGGTGCAAACCCAAAGCCAAAGCGATCGCCGTGTGCAACTGTTGACCGATGATCCGTTGCCCCCGGATTGGGTGGGTCGTCCCTGGGCCTTAAATTACGGGTTTCGCCAGAGTTCACCGGACAGTGAATGGATTTTAGGCATTGATGCGGATACCCAACCCCAGCCCGGTCTGGTGGCCAGTGTGGTGCAAGCGGCTCTCGAAGAAAACTATGATTTACTGTCCCTTTCGCCGCAATTTATCCTGCGATCGCCGGGGGAATGGTGGTTACAACCGGCCCTGTTAATGACCTTGTTATACCGGTTTGATTCAGCCGGGGTAAGAAATCAGGACGCGGAACGGGTGATGGCCAATGGGCAATGTTTTTTGGTGAGGCGATCGCTGTTGGTCGCCTTGGACGGTTATCAATGTGCGGCCCAATCCTTTTGTGATGATGTAACGTTAGCTCGGTATGCGGCCCGTCAGGGGTATCGCGTGGGATTTTTGGACGGTGCCCAGGTGATTCGGGTGCGGATGTATGAAGGATTGCAGGAAACCTGGCGGGAGTGGGGGCGATCCCTGGATTTAAAGGATGCGGCCTCCCGTGCTTTACTGTGGGGCGACGTATTTTTACTGACGTGGGTACAGGCATTACCCTGGTTGGCCTTCCCTGGCTTGGCCCTGAGTTATCTGAATGGTCAAGATTTTCTCACATTGTCCCTCGCTCTCGGCTTAAATGGTGGGTTAATTCTCATTCGTTTTGCCCTACTGTTGGCGATCGCCCCTTCCTACCACTGGCAGAAAAACGCCTTATCCCAACTGACTTTTTGGCTTTCTCCCTTGGCCGATCCCCTAGCGGTGCTGAGAATTTATCTCTCGGCCCAACAACAACCCAAACAATGGCGGGGCAGAATTTATGGAGCATAATACAGGTAAACTCTGTAAATTCCGACCCTCGATTCGCTACAGTAGAGAATAATCGCAAATAATTCTTGACTATTCACTGAATTGCTCCTTATTTACCCTGTGAGTCCATTGTTATGACTGTTGCTGAAAATATCCCGGCTTCTCACCTTTCTCCCGCCGCGTTAGGGATGGTTGCTGAATTTTTTAAAATGCTCTCCGAAGTAAGCCGTCTGGAAATTGTCTGTTGTTTAAAACCTGGCCCCTTGACCGTCAGCCAAATCATTGAGCAAACGGGTTTGGGTCAAGCCAATGTTTCCAAGCATTTAAAACTGTTAACCACGGCGGGGATTTTGGCCCGTACCCAACAGGGAGTCAACGTCGTCTATGAAATTGCCAATCCGGTGATTTTTCCCCTGTGCGATTTGGTGTGCAGTTCCCTCGTGAGTCAGATCCAGCAACAAAATCAGGCCCTCGAAAATTTAAAGGTTTTTCAATCCTAGACGGTTGTGCCTTTGAGTTGCATAGTAATTTTTCTAAAAACTTTGTAACAAGGGGCTTAAGCCCCTTACCTGTGGGCAGTTTAGAGGATGAACAGCTTAGTCTGGGTTTGCAGATGACGAGCAATTTTTTTCAAACAGTATAGACCGGCAACGGAATTGCCCTGGGTATCTAATGGCGGACTATAGAGGGCGATCGCCTGGGGCATCCCTGGGATTGTGGCTTTTGGAGGCGGCACTAGGGATAATAAAATACCACTCACGCCGGATTTCGTCGGAAAACCCACCTCGCGGGCAAAAGTAAGAGATTCCTCGTAGAGACCACAGGTGAGTAGGGTGTCCTGCACAAACTGGCAATGGGTCGAGGGACAGGGGGACTCTCCCGGTATTAATAGGCGGCCCAGGTGAGCTAAACCGGTGATATTCGTCGAAAGGCAACAAATCGCGTTATAGGTTGCTAAAGCCAGGGGCCAATCGGTCAGGTGACCGGCTTCCGCCAAGTGTTGAGCGAGAGCCTGATTTTTCTCATTTGGCCGCGATCGCACAGAGACCCAGACCTCCTCATCCAGATACACAGGAATTTCTAGGAATTGATTAAGCCAATGCTGGAGCGTTAAACACCGTTCCCAGGGCGTTGACCCCGATAATTCTGCCGCTAACCGAATGGCTCCACTATTAATCATGGCATTCCGAGGAAAACCGCGATCGCGCTGTAATTGGTCTAACGAATTAAAGGGTAAATCCGACGCTTGAGAGCCGACCCGTTCCCGGAGCCAGACCTCCCCAAAAAGACCGAGGCAATGTAACAGCAAAAACGGTTTAATCACACTCATTAGGGGAAATGAGACCTGCGTATCCCCAAAACTCAAGATTTCCCCCGATGACAACCCAACAGCTAACGCTAAATTTTCAGGATTAGCCTGTTGAAGATAGGGAATATAAGTGGGTAAGTTACCCTGGGGAGCCAGGGTTTTCGCTGACTGTAACCAGGTTTGCCAGGGTAAGGCGGATAGAGGAGGAACCATTGTTGAGTGTGAGAGGATATTTTTTCTCTCAAAATTTCATTCAATTGTCTGAAGAAATTTAAGGTCATCAATTATTTAGATTCTACCTGAATCCAGAGACTCCGAAAATATTTTTCGGGATGGGTGCTATCTTTAATCTCTTTACATTGTTGACCCTCTACTCGTTGAATAGTACCATCATCGCTCAAAAGCTGAAAGCGATCGCTGAGGTGGGGATAAAATAAAATAGATTCTGGGCGAAAATCGGTAGGCAAAGTTAAGTCAATTAGTTCCGGATTTTCATCAGAGTTACCAGACCATAAATAGAGAGCAAAGCGATCACCGCTACCCACTTCACCCGCGATAATAATGTAGGCTTGAATCACTGACCAATATTCAATACTACGCACTCCCAAGCCGCCTAAATCTAACAAAATAGGCTCACCAAATTGAGCTTTTGTGCTAGTTCGAGTCATCAGTTTTAAAGGATTTTTCAGAGGGACTAACAGAGCTTTATTCTCCGTTAGAGGACTGCGGAAACCGATCAATAAATCTCCTTCAGGCCTTGCGGTCAAACCTTCAATATTGATGCCACCTAGTTTAGGAGCCAGCCTTTCCACCTCATTTTCCCTTAAGTCTTTTAACTTAGACTCCGTTAATAAATCCCAATATAACAAGCGAGTATAGGACTGGCCAACTTGCTCTAAAACATTATCCTCTCCTGTAAGTTTAGTCGCAAAAAGTTGATGACGTTTAGGCTTAATTTCACCACTGCTATTACGGCCATGAGAAGTAATCCAATAAATTACACCATTAAGCTCAGTTACTGCTTCCAAGTCAATTTCTTTACGGGTATTAACAAACTCATTAATAGAAATTGGTAAAGTTGTTACCTTACCTGATTCTTGAGATGAATAAACTCTGAGCAAGTTACCTAAGTCTTCATCCGCTTCATCATTACCGACAATAAATTGGTCTTTTCCTAATGGTATGGCAGCCGATGCGTCACAAACTCCAAAATGTTTTAGGGGTTCTGGGGTAAGAATAGAAAATGTAAAGTTGAACATTGTGTGAATTCCTCTTATGATTAGAATTGTGATTATTTTTGTTGTTGTAAACGAGGTGTTAAACCTTTTAAATAATCGCTGGTACTTTGAATACGGTGAATCGTAACTATCGCTGGTGCTTTGACAATAAATTCACTTGCGCCAATGTCCGTGTTAGGATTTCCCCAGTCATAGGTGTAGCCTAGACCAGTAAAGGGATAACCATCTTTGCTTGGGTGTTGAGTATCCTTTGCACATTGAGGGTCATTTACTTGTACTTTTGAGTCTAAGCAGGGTCGAATTAAGTCTTTTAAATTTACCCAAATCTCGACGAACTTTGTGTAGTTACTGTTGGGTCTTAATCCTAAATATTGCTCAAGACGAGAAGAGAGCCAAGCAGATAAATTGCTCCCTGTTTGATGATGCTCAACAGAATAGTCTTGAATTAGAACAAATTCTTTAATTTCTGGAACCGCAGTTACCCATAGAGGATAACCTTCTGAAACTGTATATTTTTCGCCTGTTTGCTTGCAAGAAATACTGAGTTTTTTAGAATCACAATCTCCTTTCCAAGTAACCATTAATACTTGATCCTGCCCATTATGTTTTCTCCAAATTAATCGAGGGTTATTGGGAATAATCGGGATTAAATTAGTTGAGCGTTC
>JAYKIP010000153.1:0-9470 GCA_035286205.1 Merismopediaceae cyanobacterium | reverse complement strand
GCCAAAATTTCTGACCGTAACTGGGCATCCCTCGCCCGACAAACCTGCTTCCTCATCGGCGTTTGGGCCAAAAAATGCTCCTGACGGACTTCCTTTAACGCCTTTTCCTTCTCAAAAACCTCCGGACGACGTAACGTTTGGCTTCGAGTAATCCCAATTAACGTATTAGCCGCCACAAACTTCGTTTCCAAATTCGGTAATGGCACAATCCCCCGATTCGGTTTATTCTCCGTAATATCCTGCTCCACCATTAACGCAATAAAAAACCGTAACTTCGCAATTTGTACCGCGATCGCCTGAATATCTACCCCAAAAATACAACGCTCAATCAAAAATAACTTACGCGGATAATTTTCCGACTCCCGCTCAAACTTCGCCGCAATTTCTGCTAACCGTTCCCGTAACTTGGCGATCGCCTCCTCCCTTGCCGCCTCATAACTAATCCTTTTTGCCTGCTCAATATCTGCTAACAAAGGCGCGATTTCTGCATTTTTTTGCTCCTCTAACCAATAATCATTCCTCGGATCAACCTGATCTAAAACATACACTAACTTCTGCAAAATCCCCATCGGAAACGCCCCCGAACCACAGGCCGGATCTAACACCCGAATCTCGGCGATCGCCCTGGTAATCTGTTGCCGTAACCCAGGAAAATTAACCAACGGATTGCGATCATTATAAGCCAATAAATCCCGTAAATCTCGCTCTAAATCGGCCTCTGTTCCTGAGTAATTGGATAACTTAACCGACTCATGTAACGACAATTGACCCCTCGTATAATCATCCCCAAATAACTGCACCTGATTACTCCCTAACTTGACTAAACCTGAAGAATTTCCAGACCATAAACGCGACATTAAATAAGCCAATAACGCCTCATCCACCATATAATCCACAATCTCACGGGGCGTATAAAAAGAACCCGTCTTTTTCCGTGCCGTTGTTTCCGTTTCCGGATTATATTCCGCTAACAAATTTTCAAAAACCTTGCCCAATAACTCCGGGTCTAACGCCACCTCCTGCTCCACTGGCGTATTTTCATCCACCGTAAACTTGTAATTATTAAAAATAGCAAAAATGCCACGAACCTTCTGTTTCTTTAACTGCTTATTACCCGTTATCTCACTTAAATCTAACGTTTGCTCCTGCCCAAAAAAGAGATAATTGGGAACTGATAACGGATTGGCTTCATCATCCCAAAACCCATCTAAGCGATGCTCTCCCTGATCTAAACATTCAAATAAACCCCCATTTAAAAACGGAATTTCCTTCACCAACGCTAACCACTTATCCCGGTCTTGAAAATAATCCCCATACTGAAAAAACTGAGAGTATTCCACTTTTGGAACTTGAACAGATTCTACTTTTTGAGTCTGCACAGATTCTACTTTTGGAGCCTGGACGGGCAGGATGCCCATCCCACAGTCAGAATTAGTGGAACAGGCATCTTGCCTGTGCAAATCCGAGATACTATCAAAAAATTGCCGATTGCCTAACTTTTCCGCACTGCGTTCCGTATTTAAAGTCGCAAAAAACAAATTTTGTAAAATTGCTCGATAATAGTCACTACTCGATCCATTTTCCTCGAAATTCTTTAACAAAACTCCAGCACTTTCCGACTGAAATAACTCCCGATCAATAATTCCCTTTTCCTTCAGAAACCAAATAAAAATTAAACGAGTAATTAACCGAATCACACTAATTTGTTGATGATTCTTTTCCTTACCAAACTCTGCCCCCGGAAAATAAACCGCCTCCACTGCCCAAAAATACCAAGCCGATAACTCCGCAAAAAAGTTCTTATTTAAAATGGAAATATCAAAAACCTTTAACCAAGCCTGATGTAAATCATCAAAATTTCTGACCTGATAACTTTTCTGTAACGAACTAACCGCAAACTCTGCCAAAATCTCCACCTGGGCACGATGCGGATCGCGGGTATCAATATCCTTAATTAACGTAATCTTTTCTAACACATCTTTCGCACTATCTTTTAAATTTGGACGACGATGAATCACCGCCAACGTCACATAAACCCCATGACAAAATAACACCAAAATCGGAATATCCGATAAACGATTTAACTCCCGTGTAAACTGCGCCAACTCCGAACGTTTATAATCCTGGCCTGTTAACGTCACCGCCACCACAACATAGGACTGTAAATAATGCCAATCAAAAGTCTGGAACAAACCCTTTTGACCCTTAATTTGTTCATCCGTAATTTGAAAAACACCACTAATAGATTGCCATTGCCGATTTTCAGAACTTAACAACAACCGCTCTAAACGCGGACTTTTAGACCCCAAAATCTCCAACAACTGCTCAGGACGATCAATATCAACCCCTAAATCCGTCCCATAACCCAACCCCTCAAAAAACTGCGTCACCGCCTGGGGATTCTGCTGGGCCAATAGCCCTAAATTCCGCGTAATTAATGACCGTAAATCTGAATTACTTAAAGGATTGTTGACCATACTAAATAAATACTAAAAACAACGGGATCCCCCCCAGCCCCCCTTATTAAGGAGGGAGCCGATAGGCGGGGGGATCATTCAGCAATTACCAACCAAGTGACTAACTCAAAATCCGAAACCTGGGAAACTTGGGCCGCCTTAGCCGGCAATAGCCCCCGCTTACCCGAATTAAATAAATTAGAGAGCGCACGTTTACCAAAGGTTTCCGTAATAGACTGAACCGCCTTTAGTAATAAATCATTCTCTACCGCCATATTAACCCCATTTTCGGTACGACGATCAAACAAACGACACAAATCTTCATAGGGCTTCGTCTGAGTCGCACAAAGGTCTTGAAAAATCTGGAGAATGGACTTCGGTTGCGTAAATGTATAACGCACAGTTCCATTGGTCAAAACATAGACCAAAAAATAAGGCTGTAACGGATTGACCCGCTTCACCGCCTCTTCCTTGACCCGTTCTTGCTCCTCTCCCCGTTGCCGTAAACAAAAAATTAATCCCGGCTGAATTTGGGGATGACTCGGTGGCGCAGGAACTACCCCATAAATGCCCATCGGTGCATTCGCTAATGCCTCTTGATTTTGGTTTAAATAATTTAACAAATCCATGCGAAAATCATCTAAACTAAAATCCGTTAACGACACCGTTTGCTCAAAATCCTCTAAATCTAATACCTCATTTTGTAAGCGTAATAACTGCTGGTCTCGATAGGTCATTTCTTCTCGCACCTGAGCCTCTTGATCGGCGATCGCCAAAACATTATCTTCCCCCGTGGCCGTAATATCCACTAACGCCATTCGTGCCTCCACCCGATTTTTGAGGTTAATATAACGGTTCAAATCTTCCACCGGCCAAAAATTAACCAACTGCACCGTTTTGTTAATACTCCCTAAACGATCAATTCGTCCAAAACGTTGAATAATTCGCACCGGATTCCAATGAATATCATAATTAATCAGATAATCACAATCCTGTAAATTTTGCCCTTCCGAAATACAATCCGTCGCAATTAACAAATCAATTTCTACTGTTTGGGATAACGAACCCATTAAATTCCTTTGCTTAGAACGGGGTGAAAAATGGGTTAAAATCTGCTCAAATTGAGGTTTTCCCCAGGTACATTGATTACCATTACTGCCCGTAACTAAAGCACTATGAATCTGCAATTCCTGACTCACCCAGGGTTGTAATTGCTCATACAAATACTTAGCCGTATCCGCAAATGCCGTAAACACTAAGATCTTACGATTGGCTTGACCTTCCAGATTTTGGGTCGGATTTTTAACCTTTTCGGCAATCAAATCTTTTAACCTCTGTAACTTCCCATCCCGTTCCCCCGTCACATCCTGAGCCTGTAAAAACAGGGTGTATAACTGACGGCGATCGCGGCCTAAATCCTTTAACCAACGAGCCACATCTAAATGCTTAACTTCAAACACCGCATTTTTGCCCACCGTCCAGGCTTCGGTTAATTCCTCATCATCCCCTGCTTCAACTTGTAAATCATTTGAATCAATTTTTCCCGTTCTTTCCTGTTGAAATTGGTGTAACTTATCCTCTAACTTTTTAATTTTCTCAATCGTGCGCTCCAAAGTAATCCGAAAAGAACAAATTGAACTTTCCAAACGTTTTAAAAAATTGACCTTCATCATACCAATCAGATAAAATTCACGGTCTTCCTGAGAAAAATTATTCTGCACTCCCCTTGCCGCGTAATGTTCATGGTATTGGGGTAACACATATTTAGAAGGATTAAATAACGATAATTGATATTCTGAAACCTGTTGATAGATATGATCATAATCGGGAAAATTATCCTTAGTATCTATCTCCGTATGCACAGAAATCGGCTTAGACCGTTGGGGAAATCCCCCTAATTCTTCCAAAGATTGTTGATAATATCGCTTAATATGATCCCGCGATCGCGCTAGGGTCAAACCATCCAACAAACTAAAAAAAGCCGAACTCAGGCGATCATATAACTCTGAAACCTGATGATTTTCTAAGCGTGACCAGTTAGTAAATTCTTGTTGCGCTGTTTTTAAGACCGATTGAATACTGTGAATCATCAAGCTGTTTTGTAAAGCACGATCATTATTTTGGGTAATTAAATAAATCTGATTACGTAAATCCGTTAAGTCTGTATTCACAGGTGTTGCTGATAGTAATAAAACCTTAGTATTTACCCCGTTCGTGATAATATCCTCCATTAACCGTTCATAACGACTTTTGCGAATGACTTGCCCCTCTTCGTCGCGTTTTCCCTTCGTATTATTGCGAAAATTATGGGACTCATCAATCACCACTAAATCAAAATTGCCCCACTTAAAATCCGCTAAATTGACATTGCCAGACATTCCCTGATCGCGGCTTAAATCCGTATGGGATAATACCGTAAAATTAAACTTATCTTCCTCCAAAAAATTTAACTCGCTGTTATTACTAACTTGATAGATTTCCCAGTTTTGTCGTAATTTTTTAGGACATAAAACCAGAACCTTTTCATTGCGTAATTCAAAATATTTAATCACCGCCAACGCCTCAAAAGTTTTCCCTAAACCCACACTATCCGCTAAAATACAACCATTATACTGACGAATTTTATTAATAATACTGATTACCCCCTGTCGTTGAAATTGATAAAGGGTATTCCAGATTTTTGTATCATAAAACTTGATTTGTTGTCGTAGGGTTTCCTCTTCCTCCTTGCGTGCCAGGTAATCCTGAAAAATATGATAAAGGGTTTTGTAATAAATAAATTCCGGGGGATTATCTCGATAAACCTGCTTTAAATAACCAATCACCTCCTCCTTGACATCTTCCACTAAATTGGCATCATCCCAAATTTCATAAAACCAGTTTTTTAAATCACGGCGATCGCGATCGCTATCCACAATTAAATTTAACTCAATATTATTCTGATTTTCTGTCAATCCCAAACCGCGTAATGTAAAATTAGAGCTACCTAAAATAGCATCCTCGCGTCCCAATTTCGTAATGTGATAAAGTTTACCGTGTAATAAATTAGCTTGACGGATGGAGCGAATATTCACTTTTTCCTGTATCCATTGTTCACAAGCCTTCGCAATTTTATCCTGCTTTAAAGTATCCCTTAAACCTAAACCCTCTTCTCGAATCATAAAATCTTGCCATTGAGTCTCCACCCCCAGGGACTTAATAAAACGGGGTTCTCCAAAGAGAAAATCCACCTGTTCTAAATCTTCTAAATAGTCTTTTAAAGCAGAAAACGCATGAATGGTAAAATAGGCCGATACCACCGCCAGGCGATCGCCATTACCTAACTTTTCCCGTAGAAAATCTGCAAGCGTACCTCGATGACGATTATCCCGAATGCCAGAAAAATCCAAAGATGTTTGTTGATGCACCAGAAAATCCCCTTTTTAACTCAATTCATTAATAGATTTACATGACCAAAAATAACCCGGCCCTACTGTTAAAATTTGCTTTGTTGGCATTAATAATTCCCAATAAGCAAGCCCTGAATTATCTGACAAATCTGGCTCTAAAGTTACTTGAAAACCTACGTCAAAGGTTAAACTTAAACAAATGCTTTCTTCTTCTATCGTGAGATCCATTAATTTTTGATTTTCTAATTGTTTAACCAGATTTTTAGCCTGAGTAATTGCTTTTTCAGTATCTAATGCTGAAGGAGTAACTAACCGATTTTCATTCTGCTTAAGGCTCCAGGGAGTTGCTCGTGTGGTTAATTGCCAACTTCCCTTGAGTAAATCTGCTAATCGGGGATGATTATAAGGAGTCAGTTCACCAAAATCTAAGGTTAATTCATCACCATAGCTAAAGGAAACTTGAGAACAAACTTCACCAATCATTGGTTGCACAATACTAGGAATAATTTTTGCAAGATTGGGTTTAATACTTCGTGGAGGATAGACTAAAGAAGTTATTGTCATGTTTTGACTCCTTGAAAATAGTTTAAAAATTTTCTAAAAATTCTTCTGCTTTTTGTTGTAATTCATCCCAAGTAAAATCTCCTTTAGCATTCAAAGTTCCTCCATGACCTTGGGATTTTTCTTTTTCCAGAAATGTACCAAATTGCTTTCTAACTAGCAGTGACATTCCATATTTTTGGGCGATTGCGTTAACTTGTTGAATATCCCGTTTGTTACCCATCAATTTAGAACATGGAGATTCTTCAGGATTCTAACATAAAAAAGCAAGATTGACCGCCCCAAACCAACAAAATCACCAGAAACGTATTTTTTAGTGAAACTTTTTGATAGAGTAGAAAAACTCTCCTGCTTTTCTGACAGTAACCTTCCTTTTCCGTTTGATGCCCCATGCGCGAAGTCCTCTATCTTGAAGTGCCGACCCCCGATAGTGCCGCCGTTTTAGCCTGGCTCCAGCACTCCTGGCAACCCTCCCTCGGCAAAAAACAACTGACCCCGGTCGGCTTGCGGTTAGTTCTGCCTTCTCCCCAATCTGAGAGGCTTCGCTACCCCTACGGCGATCGCCATCTGGGAATTTTTATCTGGTCATTACAAAGAACGACTTATTTAAAGGTTTTTCTGTGGACAGAAGAGCAACAAAGAATTAAGGTTAATGCTCAGGAAAAACAACTTTTGGATCACTTCATCCAAGAGCTACGTTTGGCTTTTCCTCCTACCTATCCCGCCCCCCCTGAAATTGATTCAAATCAACCGGATATTTTTACCGCGTTAGCTCCCTATTATCCCCAAACGGTAAAATTTTTTCAAAAATTACCCGAAGGAGCCTACGATTTACAACGGGTCTATTGGTGGGAAAAACGCTGGCGAGAAAGTGTGAAGCATCCCCAACAACCTCAACAAGTGATTTTCACCGAATCTCAACCGACTTTAAAGACAGAAACTCTCTACGATTTAATTTATATTGGGGGAGCTTTGGGGTCAATCCATGCGGCGGTAATGGCTCGGCTCGGCTATCGAGTGTTGTTAATTGAACGAATGCCCTTTGGTCGAATGAATCGAGAATGGAATATTTCCCGGACTGAATTTCAAAGACTTATTGATTTAGATCTATTTACTACAGCCGAATTTGAAAGTTTAATTGCGCGGGAATACCGGGATGGGTTTAATAAATTTTTTGATGCCTATAATCCTCCCCACCTAAAAGCAAAGGTTTTACATACGCCAACGGTTTTAAATATTGCCCTAGATTCTGCCCAATTACTCAAACTTTGCGGCGAAAAACTGACCTTAGCTGGGGGAAAAATTTGGGATGAAACAGAATTTGTGCGGGCCGATATTGATGAGCAAAAAGTCACCCTTCAGTTAACCCATTTACCCACCGGGGAATTTCGTCAAGCCCAGGGTCGTCTGTTAATGGATGCCATGGGGACTGCATCCCCGATCGCCTGGCAATTAAATGGCAGTCATACCTTTGATAGTGTGTGTCCAACGGTGGGAGCCGTCATTGAGGGCATGGAGCCAGAGGTTTGGGATAAACATTATGGCGATGTGTTAAATTCCCATGGTGATATTTCCAGGGGAAGACAATTAATTTGGGAATTGTTTCCAGGAGCCGGGGATGAATTAACTTTTTATCTGTTTCATTACCATCAAGTCCATCCTGAAAACCCCGGTTCCCTCTTAGAAATGTATGAAGATTTCTTTACCATTTTGCCAGAGTATCGCCGGTGTGATTTAGAACAATTAACCTGGAAAAAAGCCACCTTTGGTTATATTCCAGGACATTTTAGCACTTCTAACCAAGACCGCACCGTAGCCTTTGACCGATTATTGGCGATCGGGGATGCGGCCTCCTTACAATCTCCCTTAGTGTTTACCGGATTTGGCTCCCTGGTGAGAAATTTAGGAAAATTAACGACCTTATTAGATACCGCTTTAAAACACGATTTATTAAAAGCAGAAAATCTCAATCAAATTCGCGCTTATCAGAGTAATGTGGCGGTTACTTGGCTCTTTTCTAAGGGCATGATGGTTCCCACCGGGCAAATTTTGCCCCCCCAACGCATTAATGCCATGTTAAATACCTTTTTTGGATTACTAGCCGACTCTCCCTCCGATGTGGCGGATACCTTTATCAAAGACAAAACGACCTGGTTAATGTTTACTCGATTAGCCTTAAAAGCCGCCCGCAAAAATCCCCTTTTATTGCTGTGGATTTGGCAGATGGCCGGTACACCGGATTTACTACGCTGGTTAGGAGTTTATAGCGACTTTACCCTAGATAGCCTGAAAAATTTATGCCTAGCCCGGTGGTTTCCCCAGTGGTTAGAAAATGCCCAACCCTGGTTAGAAAAACAGTTCCCGGCACTCTGGTTGCGCTTGCTGTGTTTACGCTATCGTTTGGTATCGGTAAGCTAAACTAGCAAGAAAGTGACGAGGATTCAAGCCATGACCCTAGCCCTCGACCGAGAAATTATCTATCCCGATAGTGACGGACAACCGATGGCCGATAATACTGAGCAATTTGAGTGGATTGTACTGCTCAAGGAAAATTTAGAATGTTTGTTTGCCAAAGATCCCCAGGTTTTTGTGGGAGGAGATTTGCTGTGGTATCCCGTCGAAGGTCATCCCGAAATCCGCGTCGCGCCGGATGTGATGGTGGTGCTAGGTCGTCCCAAGGGGAGAAGGGGGTCGTATCGTCAGTGGCAGGAAAATCAGCAACCCCCCGATGTGGTCTTTGAAATTTTATCGCCGGGCAATACTTTGAAGGAAATGGCCAAAAAGCTGAAATTTTATGAGCATTATGGTGTCACGGAATACTATGTCTATAATCCAGAGAGCAACGAATTGACGGGGTTAGAACGGCGAGAAGGGGAATTAAGCGTGATTGAGGAAGTCCAGGATTGGGTGAGTCCAAAATTAGGGATTCGCTTTCAATTAATGCCTGACACGCTAAAAGTGTACTATCCTGATGGACGACCTTTTCTGTCAACGGTGCAACTCGCGGAACAGGCAGAGCAGGAAAAACAACGGGCTGACCAGGAAAAACAACGGGCTGACCAGG
>JAYKIP010000152.1:0-3766 GCA_035286205.1 Merismopediaceae cyanobacterium | reverse complement strand
CTGGTGGTTCCCGTTCCCACTATCCTCAAAAAAGAACAGGTTAACATCGGCGATCGCCAAATTATTGATCGATTGGATGCCTTTAGTGCGCCGCGTCTAGTGGAATATTTTGATAGTAATCCCTGTCAAGTTTATCCTGAAGCCGTTTTTGACGGTATGACTCGGAATGCCGCTCCTTCACTAACGTCTGGCAAGGGGGCCCGCAGTAATGAAGCATTGGGCGTGACGATTGAAGAAAAATTTTCCGTCGGCGAATACGATATTTTAATTCTCAGCGCAAAGGAATCCAATGGTTTAGCCACCTGGTTAAATCAAAATGACTATCAAATTCCCCAGGGAGCCAATGCCGTTTTGGATGCTTATATCAAACAAGGGCTTAAATTCTTTGTCGCCAAAGTCAATTTAAAAGAATACTCCCGTCAGGGTTTCCAAGCCTTAAGACCCTTAATGATGGCCTACGAATCCCCCAAATATATGTTACCGATTCGTCTGGGTATGGCTAATGCCAAAGGCCCCCAGGATCTTTTAATTTATTTACTCTCTCCCCAGGGCACAGCCGAAGTCACCAACTATCGCACCGTTAACATTCCCAGCGACGTAGAAATTCCCGAATTTATCAAAGCCGAATTTGGCAGTTTTTATAAAGCAATGTTCAAGAAAAGTTATCAAAAAGCCGGTCGCAATGTCATCTTTTTAGAATATGCCTGGAATATGGCCAACTGTGACCCCTGTTCAGCAGAGCCGTTAACCCCAGAAGAACTCAAAAAAGCCGGGGTCTTTTGGTTAGAAAATGGGGGAAATTCCCGTCGTAGTATGCCCTTTAATCCCAACGGCAATGTGTTTATTACTCGTCTTCATGTCCGTTATACCCCGGATAAATTTCCCGAAGATTTACAGTTTCAAGCCACTGCCAATCAAAATTCTTTCCAAGGGCGTTACGTCCTGCGTCATCCCTACACCGGCGAAATGAATTGCCCGGCAGCCCGCGACTATCGGCAACAGGTGAAAAAACGTCAGGAACAGGAAGCCAAAACCCTGGCGAATTTAACCGGTTGGGGCATTGACAGTATTCGTAAGCGTATGAATTTGATGGCCGAAGAATCTCGGCCCTGGTGGCGAAGCATTTGGCCTAATCCCTAATTCCCACCTTCCCCCTTTCTGCTCTGGGAGACGCATCTTAACCTTCTCTTAGGGATTAATGCCACGTGCGTGGGTTAAAATTGGGAAAACTGGTTGTGTGGTACGTTCCATGACTCAAACAAAAACCCCTTCCTCGACGATTAACCTCAAAGACCCCGACTATTATTTCAACCGAGAACTCAGTTGGCTGGCTTTTAATTATCGAGTTTTGCATGAAGCCCTGGACGAACGCACACCACTGCTGGAACGTTTGAAATTCCTCGCCATTTTTAACGCCAATTTGGATGAATTTTTCATGGTGCGGGTTGCCGGTTTAAAACAACAGGTGGCCGCCGAAGTGACTAAATTAACCCCCGATGGTCGCACTCCCAAAGCGCAATTAGTGGCGATTAGTGATAATTTACGTCCTCTGGTGAAACAGCAAGATCATTTATTTTTGTTCACTCTCCAGGATGCGTTACGAGAAGCCGGGATTTATCTAACCCCTTATGTGGATTTAAATCAAGAAGAGCGGGCCTTTTTACATCGTTATTTTGAAACTTCCATTTTCCCGGTTTTAACCCCGTTAGCCGTTGATCCGAGTCATCCTTTTCCCTACATTTCTAATCTGAGTTTGAATTTAGCGGTGGTGGTACGCGATCCAGATACCGATGAGGAGTTATTTGCCAGGGTTAAAGTCCCCCGTATTTTACCGCGTTTTGTGTCTTTGCCCAAGGAAATTTGTCAACCGTTAGAGGCCCATTGGGTTTGGACGGGGGTTCCCCTGGAGCAAGTGATTGCCCATAATTTAGAAGCTTTGTTTCCTGGCATGATTATTCAGGAATGTCATCCTTTTCGGGTGACTCGCAATGCGGATTTATCGGTGGAAGAAGATGAGGCCGATGATTTATTGTTAGCCATTGAACAGGAGTTACGGAAGCGACGCATTGGTAAGTCCGCCGTGCGGTTAGAAATTCAGGCCACTATGCCCCGACCGATCCGCGATCGCCTGATGGCCGATTTAGAATTAGCAGAAATGGATGTCTATGAAATTGATGGACTCTTGGGCTTAAATGACCTTTTTTCTTTGGGGTCTTTACCCTGTCCCCACTTGAAGGATAAACCCTGGACTCCGTTGGTTCCCAGTCATCTACAACGGATTAAGGAATTTGTGGATGGGGATGAGGATGGCGAAATTTGTCAGGACGGCACGGATATTTTTAGCTTGATCCGAGACAAGGATATTTTAGTGCATCATCCTTATCAATCCTTTGGGGGATCGGTGCAACAATTTATTACCCAGGCGGCCCATGATCCCCAGGTCTTAACCATTAAGATGACCCTCTACCGTACCTCTGGGGATTCTCCGATCGTCAATGCCTTGATTGCGGCGGCGGAAAATGGGAAACAGGTGGCGGTTTTGGTGGAATTGAAAGCCCGTTTTGATGAAGAAAATAATATTACCTGGGCGCGAAAATTAGAGCAAGCCGGGGTTCACGTCGTCTATGGTTTAGTGGGTCTTAAAACCCATACCAAAACAATTTTAGTGGTGCGTCAGGAAGGGCAAGTATTAAGGCGTTATGTGCATATTGGCACGGGGAATTATAATCCCAAGACGGCTAAACTTTATACGGATTTAGGATTGCTCAGTTGTCGGGAAGATTTGGGGGGGGATCTCACCAATTTATTTAATTTTCTGACGGGTTATTCTCGCCAAAAAGCCTATCGGAAATTATTAGTAGCTCCCGTGAATATGCGCGATCGCATGGTGGAAATGATTCAACGGGAAGCGGAGCATTGTCGGCGGGGGGGAGCCGGGCGCATTGTGGCCAAAATGAATGCTTTGGTTGATCCACCCATTATCCGGGCTTTATACGAAGCCTCCCAGGCGGGGGTAAAAATTGATCTGGTGGTGCGGGGCATTTGTTGTTTACGGCCAGGGGTAGAAGGGGTCAGTGATCATATTCGCGTGATTAGTATCGTCGGTCGCTTTTTAGAACATTCCCGTATTTTCTATTTCCACAATAGCGGGCAAGAAGAGGTTTATATTGGCAGTGCGGATTGGATGTCGCGGAATCTGACCCGACGAGTGGAGGCCATTACCCCCATTGAAGACCCGGATATTGCCCAGGAATTACAGGAAATTTTAGGGATTTTATTGGCGGATAATCGTCAGGCCTGGGAACTCCAATCCAACGGCAGTTATATCCAGCGACGGCCCTTACAGCCCAAGGATGAACAGAGTGCCCAAAAAATCTTTATGGACATGGCTTTGCACTCGGCTCATCCGGATCAAGACCTCGCAACCTGACCTACCGGTAAATATTTTTGTCCCACTTTGACCACTGCATAGACGATCGCCGTTGACCAGAGACCGACCACCATCGTCACGGGATAAATATTGTGCATCCAACAGCCAATCATGCCTAGGGCGATCAAGTTTCCCAGGGTTAATCCCATTCTTTCGGCGACGGGTTTCGGGGCGATCGGTTCGGCTTGCGCCGGTTGTAAGCGAATTTCGGCTAGGGCATTAAACCAAACTTGACTGCCTAACACCAAAATAATGCCGGTGCCTAGATACACCGTGGCCAGGTAAAAGCCGAGTAATTCCCCGGCGATCGCACTGAGGGTCAACCCATAAAAAAAG
>JAYKIP010000151.1:0-13634 GCA_035286205.1 Merismopediaceae cyanobacterium | reverse complement strand
TCGCCCTGGATCTCAATGGTATCGTCTTTGAGAGTGCCGCCACTCCCGCATTGGGTTTTCAGGGTTTTTAATAATTGATTGAGTTTTTCGGGGGAAGATTGACAGCCGGTGATCGTGGTGACGGTTTTGCCTTTGCGGCCAGCGCGAGAGGTTTGGACTCGTAGGTTTTGCTGTTGGGGGGGAACATCGGGTTTAGCCCGTTCCGTGGCCTCTGGGTTAACGGGGCCAAATTCTTGATAGACAATGCGGGGGCGATCGCTCATGGTGATGGGGGAAGTCAGAAGGCGGGCAACTTAAAACCGGGTTAAACTCAAGGTGCGTTGATCCAGCATTTAAACCCTGTTCACCAGGCAATCATAACCTATGCCTCCGACCACTGTAGAAATTAAGTTAGAAGATGTTCTGGTCAGTATTCAGAAAGACCTTAAGGAGATTCGAGACGACCTAACCGACCTCAAGGTTGATATGGCAACGGTCAAGGCTGACTTGGCAAGCGTTAAAGAAGATGTCAAAGACCTCAAAAATAGCCAACGCACTCAAATCTGGGCATTAATTATCACGGTTATTGGTGCAACCCTTACCGCCGTCATCAAATTTGGCTTTTTCCCTAATCCCTAACCGGCGATCGCCCTTGCCCACTCATCGGTTATCCTGATCCTAACAACCGCAAAGGAGAGAGCTACAATGCCTAACCCTACCGTTGAAATTAAATTAGAGGATGTCCTAGCCAAGATTGATAGCCGGTTAGAACGATTAGAAACTGGACTGTCGGACGTTAAAGAGATAGCCAATCGGATTGACGGGAATGTATTGGGGCTGGATAAACGCCTAGATATTTTGGAAAGTCGGGTTAACTCCTTAACAGGATGGTTAATTGGTATCTTGTTTGCTCTGGTGGGGGGATTATTGGGACTGCTAGGCAAGATTGCTTTTTTCCCTAATCCCTAACCGGCGATCGCTCCTCTTCCTTGTTTTAGTAATGGGTTTTCTCCAGAACTAACGGCATCCAATCCCGATATAACGGAAATTAAGTTGACGCAGGCGATCGCGGTCGAGGAAATTCCGGCCATCAATCACCAGAGGCTGTTTCATCAGGGAACCCATTTTAGCAAAATCTAATTTTAAAAATTCCTGCCATTCAGTGACTAACACCAGAGCATCACAGCCATCGGCTAACCGTTCTGCATCGGTTTCGATAATCACACCACTCAGACCATGGCTCATCCCCGACGAAGAAACAATGGGATCGTAAGCTTTGACTTTTGCCCCTAGACGGTTTAACTGCTCAATAATATTTAACGCAGGAGCATCACGCATGTCATCGGTATCCGGTTTAAAAGTTAAGCCCAATAACCCAATGACTTTACCCTTTAAAATTTTGAGTTCCTGTTGTAATTTCTCAATTAAAATGCCCCGTTGACGACCATTAACTGCCACAGCCGCGTTCAAAATTTCGGTGGTGTAACCATAATCGGCGGCGGTATGAATTAGGGCAGAAACGTCCTTGGGAAAACAGGAACCCCCCCAACCAATGCCAGCCTGGAGAAATTTACTGCCAATCCGAGAGTCTAAGCCAATGCCCTGGGCTACCTGGGTGACATCGGCTCCGACGCGATCGCAGATATTAGCGACTTCATTAATGAAGCTGATTTTAGTGGCCAGAAACGCATTAGCCGCATATTTAATCATCTCGGCGGAATTGAGATCCGTGACCACCACTGGGACAGGGGGCAAGTTTTGAGCTTCGCTAAACTGACGATCCACCAACGGTTGATATAACGTCTTCATCAGGGCGATCGCCTGCTCACTGTTACTCCCCAAGACAATGCGATCGGGATTAAAGGTGTCATAAATGGCCGAACCTTCCCGCAAAAATTCGGGATTACTCACCACATCAAAATAAGGCGTAGCTTCTGCCGATTCCCCGTTCTGGTGGCGTTCCTTTAAACCATCTAAAACAATCATTCTGACCCAATCCCCCGAACCAATGGGAACCGTAGATTTGTTAACAATGACGCGATAGCGATCGTCTAAATGAGAACCAATGCCCTTGGCTACAGCCTCCACATAGCGGGTATCACTTTCTCCCGTTGGTAACGCCGGAGTCCCCACCGCAATAAATAAAACTTCTCCGTGCTTAACGCCTTCGGCTAAATCAGTACTGAAGTGAAGACGATCTGCCTGCATATTACTGGTCATTAATTCACTCAGACCCGGTTCATAAATGGGTGACTGACCGGCCTTCATTTGTTGCACTTTAGCTTCATTACTGTCAATGCAAATTACATCATGGCCAATCTGAGCCAGACAGACCCCTGTTACTAAACCAACATAACCGGTACCGATGACACAAACGCGCATTGAAAACTCCTTGGATAGTGAATAGTGAATAGTGAATAGTGAATAGTTATGAGTGATTAAGTGGAAGGTCAGGCAAATTAAACCCAACCACTAAAGCCCTAAGCGTCGCTGAAAATCGGCGATCGTTTTTTGTAAGCCTTCATCCAGAGGAATTGTGGGTTCCCAGTTAAGATAGGTTTTGGCCCGCGTAATATCGGGTTGACGTTGTTTAGGATCATCTTCCGGTAACGGCTGATAAATGAGTTCAGTATTCGGATTAATATAACCCTGAATTTTTTGGGCTAATTCTAAAATCGTATATTCCCCCGGATTGCCCAAATTAATGGGGCCAATAAAATCACCATTCATCAAGCGCATTAACCCTTCTACCAGATCCGAAACATAGCAAAAACTGCGGGTTTGGGAACCATCACCATAGACGGTCAAGGGAGTCCCTTTGAGGGCTTGCACAATAAAATTACTCACGACTCGACCATCATTTTCCAACATTCGTGGGCCATAGGTGTTATGACAACAAATACCATAGGTTCCTCCCACAAAATTTTCTCCCTCTGGGACAGAAAAATCATAAACATCTTCATTAATCTCAAAGGGATTAATCGCTTTAACCTTTGCCCACGCTAAATCTTCAGTGACTTTGGCTTGAAGAGTTTGTTCAACCCTTGCCAAATCCAAGATATTGTAATGATTTAGTCCTTGAGCCGTAATACGATAGGCTTTATATTGCTTGTCTGATTCTTTAGAAACTGTCGTATAAAACTCAGAAACACTTCCCATAATCTTAAATTTAGCTAAAATTAAAATCAGCTTTTCAATAATATAAGGACTAGAACTGTTGAAGATCAGCTTTTTGCCTGTGGTCTGGGCATCATGGTTTCCATCACCTTCCCAAAAACCCTGGAGAAAATACACTAATTGTTCTTTAGGAAGTTGTAAAATCCAGTGAGGAATATCTTTTTGGGTACTCAGTTCGCGGCCAAATCCAAAACTGTTAATTACCAAGTCAACAATAAGTTTGGAACGAACAGCAACTGAGGGCGCACGACCTAATCCGTTGTTCCAATAAATCGGACAATCCAACCCAAACAGCGATTGAGTGATAGAAATTAATTTTTCTAAATATTGAGTATTAGAACTAAATAGCAATTGATAATCGCCATTTTTATGCAATAAACAGCCTTCGGCTAAATAAAAACCTAAAAACCAGAGTAATCCTTCTAAATCATCAATATAATTATTAATTAATTTAGTGGAGTGAGACCCCATTAATTGATCTTTGGGTGAGAGTGGTAACTTTAAATAATTCCAGATTGCCAAAGGAATTTTATTCGCTTTTTCATATTGTTGGAGATGGCTAAAAAGCTGGCGTTTATCTACTCCTTGAGTGACTAAATATTGATAAATTTCTCGACGATACTGTTCTAAATAGGTCACCACGTTCTCCCCACTAATCGCTAGAGATTGAGGTGAGAGCTTATCACTTAGGTAAAATGGCTCTAGCGGCTTTTCCATGAAGGGTAGATAATGCGGAACAGCAACTAAGTCTCCCACCTTTAAATCCTTACCGAAGACAGCCTGGGGAAGACCACGTTCGTCACGACTAAATACACTGTGATCTTCAGTAATTTTTACTTTTTTGCCCCAGGTGGTGACAATTTCATAACCCCGCTTTGTCACGGGATGTTTCCAAATAGCAGAAATGGGTTTCAGTCTCATTTTGCCAGTTTCAGGATCAAAACAAGGCACTTGAACGTTTTCGATGTTTTGGTGAATCCGTTGATAACACTCAGCAAAGGTTTCGTGGTATAACCGGCCATTCTGATAATAAATAACCTTCTGATCCCCGGTTAAGCTGTTGAAAATCCTGGCTACTCGAATATCTGTGCCGTGTTCGCGGTGATACTCAAAGGCTAAAGTCTCTGCTACTCGTTTTCCTTCGTCGTAACAGGATCTAATGCCAATACAGTTGACATTGCCGCGATATTCTTCCGGTTGGGGATGGACTTCCGGATCGCCATAGACTTCAGAGGTGGAAGCTAATAAAAAACGTGCTTTGACCCGTTTGGCTAATCCCAACATATAAAGGGTGCCAATGACATTGGTTTTAATGGTTTTAACAGGATTGAATTGATAGTGAATCGGCGAGGCAGGGCAGGCGAGATGATAGACTTGCTCGACTTCCAGGCGGATTGGTTCAGTGACATCATGGCGTACCAGTTCAAAGTTCGGATGTCCAAACCAGCGAATCAGATTTTGTTTTGTGCCAGTATAAAAATTATCTAGGCAAATGACTTCATGACCCTGTTCCATTAAACGGTCAATTAAATGGGAACCGATGAAACCGGCTCCCCCTGTCACTAAAATCCGCATGGTTGCCTCTCCGAGAGAAATCGTCCCTATCCTACCCCATAAGGGCGGTGGGAAGTCACCCAGTCGGGGGAATGCAAAATCTTTTTTTCTCCCTACGCTGAAAGTAGAGATTTCCCCGGTTAGGGATTAATGTCATGTTAGCTGTCTCAGCATTACAAAAATTTGCTCTTATTCTTTTAGGGACAACGATCGCCACCTGGGGAGTCGGTCAGTCTGTCCTGGCCCAGGGAAAATCAACCGCGATCGCCGATGGAATCTATTTCTATGGTCAATCTCCTCAAGCTAACCAATTAGGGCAGGACTATATGGTGCTACAGGTCAAACAAGGGACGGTCAAAGGGGTCGTCTATCAACTGCGTTCGGAATATAGTTGCTTTACGGGTCAGGTGGCCGGTAATCAATTGCAGTTAATGGTGCAAGACCCCTACGAAAACGAAGCCTCTCCCTATGCGATCGCCCTATTACCCCCGACTCCCGTAGCCGGTTCCTTGCCGAAGGTGAACAGCCCTAATTTAGCGGGCTATCATTTAATTCGCTCCCTGGGTTCCCTGGAAAAGCAATTACTCCAGAAATGTTTGCAGGAATTACGCTAACCGGGCTTAAGAAGATTTAGATTTGGGGACTTTTGATTTTGTGGGTAATCGTAACGCCGCCGGGTTAAGCGGACAAATAATTTGATTCAGGGTACGCAATTGTTCGAGTGTGCCTAAACAAATGAGGGAATCCCCTTCCAACAGTAACGTATCCCCCGTTGGCCCCACAATCAAATCGCGGTCTAAGCGTCGAATCGCTAACACTAAGGCTCCCGATTGGGAACGAAATTTGGCCTCACTTAAACTTTGACCCAGGTAGGGACTTTCTGCCTGCATCCGAAATTCTTCGATATAAAAAGACCGCCCGGCTCCCGTTAAAATCCCATCAATGAAATCTACCACCTGGGGACGCAAGGCCGCCGCCGCTAATCGTTTCCCGCCGGTTATATAGGGAGAAACCACTTCATCAGCCCCGGCCCGTTGTAATTTTTGTACTGCCTCTTCAGTGCTGGCCCTGGCGATCGCCCGAATCTGAGGATTTAAGGTTTTAGCAGATAACACCGTATAAAGATTTTCCGCATCGGAAGTCAGGGCCGCCACAATACACAGGGCTTTATCTACCTTGGCGGCTAACAGTATCTCGTCGAGGGTCGCGTCTCCCACCAGGACTTGATAACCCAAAGCCCGCGCTTTAGCCGTTTGGACTTCATCGGACTCAATCACGATAAACGGTAAATCTTCGGTGGCAAACTCCGTTGCAATCTGTTGCCCCGTGCGACCAAACCCACACAAAATATAGTGATTTTTTAACACTGAAATAACCCGTTGTTGCTGTCTGCGTCGTAATCCTTCCTGGAAGTAACCCTGGATAAAGGCTTCGGTAAAACGATTGGCAATATAACCAATATTAACAACCCCCGCTAAAATTAAGACCATGGTAAACAACCGCGATCGCTCATCCAGGGGATGGGTTTCCCCAAAGCCGACGGTGGCCAGGGTAATGGTGGTCATATAGGCCGCGTCAATCCAAGTCCAATGATCAATGAACCGGTACCAAAGCGTACCAAGGCCAAAAAGACCGGCAAAGGCCAAAACCCCGGCCAGCAGTTGTTGGCGTAAGCGTCGGTTTTTCTGCTCAACAGTCTCTAACACGATTTAACACGGTTTCTTGACTTAAATTTCTCAAAGCGTTCGGCAAAGACAACCGAAAGGGTAAAACTCCCTTTAAAATCAAGAACAGATTAGGGTTTAATTAACTAACACCTCAAACAATCTAGGGATAGTCGGGTTTGCGAACTGTCAGGATTTTTGGAGGTTCCCTATGAGCTTTAGTCTATCAGTTTTCTCGTCCCTGCTTTTTCTCGGTTCAGGAGTTTATCGTGAGTCAGCCCACTACTTTGGATCAGCCCGCTACGTCTTCTCGTTCTATCGCCTCTAATACCTTTGATCAAGAAGGCTTTAATCGTTACGTGATGAATACCTACGGGCGTTTTCCCATTGCGATCGCCCAGGGAGAAGGTTGTCGTCTGTGGGATACGGAGGGGAAAGAATATTTAGATTTTGTGGCGGGGATTGCCACCTGTACGTTGGGTCATGCCCATCCAGCCCTGATTAAGGCGGTGTCGGCACAAATTCAAAAACTCCATCATGTCTCCAATTTGTACTACATACCAGAGCAGGGAGAGTTAGCCAAATGGATTGTGGAGCATTCCTGCGCGGATCGGGTCTTTTTCTGTAATTCGGGAGCCGAAGCCAACGAGTCTGCTATTAAGTTAGTGCGGAAATATGCTCATACGGTCTTGGATTTTCTGGAACAACCGGTCATTTTAACAGCCAAGGCCAGTTTTCACGGTCGCACTTTAGCTACCATTACCGCCACTGGACAACCCAAATACCAGCAACATTTTGAACCCTTGATGCCGGGCTTTGCCTATGTTCCCTATAACGATATTGGGGCGATCGAAGATGCGGTGACGGATTTAGATGAGGGGAACCGACGGGTGGCGGCGATTATGTTGGAACCGTTACAGGGGGAAGGGGGCGTGCGTCCGGGTGATATTGAATACTTCCAGCAGTTACGCCGCATTTGTGATGAAAACGATATTTTACTGGTCTTTGATGAGGTACAAGTGGGAGTGGGTCGAACCGGCAAACTCTGGGGTTATGAGCAGTTAGGGGTAGAACCGGATATTTTCACCAGTGCCAAGGGATTAGCCGGGGGGATTCCCATCGGGGCGATGATGTGCAAAAAGTTCTGTGATGTGTTTGAGCCGGGCAACCATGCCAGTACCTTTGGCGGGAATCCTTTTGCCTGTGCGTCGTCCCTCGCGGTTCTGCAAACCATTGAACAGGATCATCTCCTAGAGAATGTGCAAGCCAGGGGGCAACAACTCCGCGATCGCCTTCAGCAACTTGTTCAGAAATATCATCCGTTATTTACCGAGGTACGGGGTTGGGGTTTGATCAATGGCTTAGAGATTAGTGCCGACAGCCCCAAAACCTCCCTTGAAATTGTTAAGACGGCCATGGAGCAAGGGTTATTATTAGCACCGGCGGGCCCCAAAGTTCTGCGCTTTGTCCCTCCCTTAATTGTGTCCGAAGCGGAGGTGAACCAAGCGGTTGATCTTTTAGATAAGGCGATCGCCCAAATTCTGGTCTAAGCATCGTTGAGGGAGCCAATCTCGTTCCCAGGAGTACCCATTTTTTTATTTATTAATCTTGGCCATGGTAGAAAAGTTAAAACCTGACTGGGCGGGGACGGATCTGTTATCCCGTTTTGTGAATCGCTTAATTGAGACGAAACCCCTCTATCAGTGGATGAAATATCAGGCGCGTCAGGTCTTAATCAAAACCGCCGAGAAAAATGGGGTTGCCTGGCGTGCGAATCGTCAAGCGCTGGCCCAGGGGGAAGCTCCGTCGCTGTTAGATCGCATGACCAATCCCTCGGTCACCTATCCCGATTATTACCAAGTACCGTTTCACGCCTACGATGAAGGCAATTTGTCCTGGCAAGCGGCCTTTGAGGCCCCCTCCGCCACCTATGCCATGGCCCTCCGGGTTTGGAAAAATGAACCTTTGACCTGGCAGGAAGCCCATCATCGTCTCCGACACTCCTTTCATCAGGTGCTGGAAGCGTATTTACCGCCCACCTTAAATCAGGTTTTAGATGTCGGTTGTTCGGTGGGAATTTCGACGCTGACGCTGTATCGTTATCTGCAACAACGGCAGACAGAACCTCTACAAATGTTGGGTTTGGATTTGTCGCCCTATATGTTAGCGGTGGCCAAAGTTTTGGATGAAAAACAGGAAATTGCCCAATGGGTGCATGGTCTAGCGGAAGCAACTTCCTTTGCCGATCATACTTTTGATTTGGTTACGCTCCAATTTTTATTACATGAGTTACCCCAAAAGGCGACCGGGGAGATCTTTCAGGAAGTTAAACGGATTTTACGCCCTGGGGGATTGGTGGCGATCATGGATAATAACCCCGCTTCTCCGGTGATCCAAGGGTTACCGCCGGCTTTATTTGTCTTGATGAAGAGTACGGAACCCTGGAGTGATGAATACTATACCTACGATGTGGAAGGGGATTTACAACGTCTCGGTTTTGATTATCAAATTACGGTGGCCAGCGATCCCCGTCATCGCACCCTCATTGCCCGCAAGCCGAGTTGATCTAGCCTGGGGGGTTGAGGTTGGGCAGAGAAGGGCGATCGCCGGATGCCTCTAGGGTTGTTGAACTGTCCCTAACTGGCTTTGACTTGATACACAAAACGAGTCGGGTGGTCGTGCAATTTCTGAGGGGGATTATTCGGTAAGACATAGCGATCGCCGAGGGAAGAGGGGACATACTGAACCAGAACCTGACCAAAATTGTATTTGGTGATCCGCTCCCCGGTAATTTCTGAGAGGGTTTTCCAGAGATCGGCTCCCGTTCTTTGCAGATAGTGGTGAGTGTAATGACTGCCGAGGGCCATCTCCTTGTAGGTTTGCCCGACCCAACTGCCCGCCAAAATCACAAAATCCACTTCATCTAACTCCTTTTCCAAAAGTGTTTCCACTAAGGTCATTACTTTTTCTAAACTCATCATTCAGTCCATCCTTAATCAAGGGGTTAAATCCATGAAATGAAATTATTGTCACCAGCCCTTCGAGCCGGCTCGACATCAGAAAAGTCTCGGTGTAGAAGTGTAAAATAGGTTTCCTAGTGCCTCAAAGAGGGGAAAGTTGTCGGCCCCGTCTGTCAGAAAGGGCGATCGCGATTTCCCCTAACCCTTAAGATGTCGGAAAAGAACAATCAGCCATCTCCCAAGGATTAGTCCTGAATCTTCAGTTCCTTTAGGGGAAACAAAGATCTTCCTTGGACTCTCCACACGAAAGTTTAAGCTCCAGTCCCTAGGCTTGGTTTTGAGTCAACCTCCGCGTAGCGAGAAGTTTGGCCTTGTTTGTTCTGTTCTTCAAAAGAGTAAGCGAAAAATTTTTCCTTGGAAGTCGGTAGAATGTCGGGACTTTTGGCATCCGTTCCCCAGCCCTTCCCATAGGCCGAGGTACCCAAGCAACCTAAAATAATCCCTGGACGCAATTTTGGAGGGAGCATGACAACATCAAATTCTGTCAATTCTGTGGCGATCGTGACGGGGGCCTCTAGGGGGATCGGTCGGGCTACCGCTTTAGCTTTAGCCAGCAGGGGGGTTAAGGTGGTTGTTAACTATGCCCAATCCCAACCCGCCGCCACTGACGTTGTACAGGCCATTGAAGCCCAGGGAGGAACGGCGATCGCCCTCAAAGCCGACGTTTCCCAAGTCAAGGAAGTCGAGCAACTGATTGAGCAAACGTTGGAGCAGTGGGGCCGCATTGATATTTTGGTCAACAATGCCGGTATTACCCGCGATAATCTGCTCTTGAGAATGAAATTAGAGGATTGGCAGGCCGTCATGGATCTGAACCTGACGGGGGTTTTTCTCTGCACCAAAGCCGTGGCCAAAATTATGATCAAACAAAGACAGGGCCGCATCATTAATATCACCTCCGTGGCCGGTTTAATGGGCAATCCGGGGCAGGCCAACTACAGTGCCGCCAAAGCAGGAGTCATCGGTTTCACCAAAAGCATCGCCAAAGAGTTAGCTAGTCGAGGGATAACCGCCAATGCCGTCGCCCCTGGTTTCATTGCGACCGATATGACCGAGGATCTCAAAGCCGATGAAATCTTGAAATTTATTCCCCTGGCTCGCTATGGTCAACCCGAAGAAGTGGCCGGCATGATTCGCTTTTTAGCCGTTGATCCCGCCGCCGCCTATATTACCGGTCAAGTCTTCAATGTGGATGGTGGGATGGTAATGGCCTAGGCCGGGCGATCCGTCTGAGCCTTTTCTCAACGCTTTGGAGTAATGTCAAAATTGCATTATTTATCAGCAGTTTTGCTGTGCGACCCCGGCCAAGATCGGTTAAGGTTGAGGGATGATGCTGTAAACCCTTGCTTGACCGGCAATCCCTGGTCGCTTCCTGGGAAAATAATCCTATGTTTAGTCTTTTCCTCTTTGTTCTGTATCTTATCTTTGTTAGTCTTTTGCTGACGGTAAACCGCAAGTGGTGGGTAAAGGTCAGTACACAAAATCCGCAATATATCTATTACTTTGGCCCGTTTGATTCACGAGAAGAAGCTGACGCAGAGCATGAGCAATATCTTCAGGATTTAGCCGCCGAGGGGGCCACAGGGATTGATTGGGCGATCGAGCAGTGTTCGCCTCGTCAATTAACCTATGGGGAAGAGGAGCATCGTTAAGCTGTTCATCCTCTAAACTGCCGACAGGCAAGGGGCTTAAGCCCCCCTGGTTACCAAGCTTTCAGAAAAATCACTATACAACTTAAAAACGCAACAGCTTAGAAGGGCTTCCATCAAAAAACGAGATGTTTTCTTAAAACCTGCTAAATTTTCAAGAGATTCTAGGTTAGAATACTGGCGAGCAAAATTTTAGTCTTGATTTTTAGTCTAGTGTCCTTTCGCCATCGCCAAGGGTGTTTCTGCCTGGCTTTACCATGACCGCCACTCCCATCCTCTCTTCAACGTTATTCCTGACGGTATTGTCTTTAATTGGACTGATCTTTTTTATTCGGGCTTCGGTGAAGGATCGCACCACACTTTTACAATGTTTCATTGACGGTAACGATAGCGATCGCCTCAACCAACTGCAAAGCTATTTTCTGGAAAGAGCCTATCAAGTGCAAGAGGTCAATCCCCAACAACAAACCCTGCGTTTAACGGGTTATGTGCGTCCCAGTCTGTTTCTGTCCCTATTTTTGAGTGCCATGGCGGGTTTGGGATTAGGGTGTTTAGCTCTGGTGTTAGCGACCCTCTGGCCAACGGTAGGACAATCCTTTCTGCTCCTCTGTTTATTGTCGCCCTTAGCGGGATGGTTTTATTGGCAAAAAGCGGGGCGTTGGGAAACCATTAAAATTAGTATTAGTATAGAATCCCCGGTCGGAAATCAGGCCCTTCTCAATATTCAAGCTCATCGAGATGAATTGGCTCAATTAAAACAACATTTTGCCTGGCCCTGGCTGGCGACAGAAGAGCATTAAAGGTAAGCCAAAAATGACCATGGATGCGTCTTGTTTGACTCTTGGGAATGTTGGGACAAGCTTAGAATTTATGTCTTGTTTTCCCCAGACGTTGCGACAACAAACGGGCCAATTATTGCAGGGTTATGCCATCACGGATTGTCTATTTTGGGAAAACCATCACGAGCAAATTCAAGTTATGCCAATGATGGGTAAACCAATATTTGCACCGGCGATCGCTCCGTTAGCCCAAGCTATTTTGAACCGTCATCGTTCAGACTTCTCCCTTTCTACTCAGCAAATTTTAGGGGCTTCTTCCCTGGAGGATTACGATTGGGGAGATGAATCTAGTTTAACCGGTTCTGCTCATACTTTTCTGTTTTTGCCGTGTTTCTACGAACAGCAAAATTTAGGGGGAATCGGAATTGCGAAACCAACGGATTTGAAGCATTGGCCCCTACATTATCTAACGGGATTCAGGGCGATCGCTGACCAGTATGCTTTTCAGGTTTATCACTGGCAAAGAATGATCCAGACCCAGAAGCACTTAACCGAAAAACTCCAGTCATTAACCTTAAAATTAGAGGAAATGAGCAAGCTGGAACAGGAAAAAAATGAGACTTTTTCCCATATCCACCATGAACTGCGAACTCCATTAACAGGAATTTTGGGATTTTCTCGGATGTTGAAGGATGAACTTTATGGCCCTTTAAATGATAAGCAAAAGCAATATATCCAAGGCATTTATAATTCAGGAGAACATTTATTATCGTTAGTCAATGACTTTTTAGATATGGCCAAATTAGATGCCTGTCGGGAAGAGTTATTTTTAGAAATGGTGGCGGTGGAAGATATTTGTTTAGCCTCTTTTTCCATGGTGCAGAGTCGCGCCAAAGAGCAGGGATTAGCCTTGACGTTAGAACTAGGGGAAGGGGTGGGAATTTGTATGGCGGATCAAAAACGTTTAAAACAAATTTTAATTAATTTACTTTCTAATGCCATTAAATTTACCGAAGTGGGTTCTGTTATCCTCCGGGTAGAAGGCGATCGCCAGGAATTACGATTTGCGGTGATTGACACGGGTATTGGCATTAGTCCCCACCATCAAACCCAATTATTTCAGCCCTTTAGTCAAATTCCGAATCCCCTCAGCCGCAAACATAAAGGGACGGGTTTAGGATTAGCCTTATCCAAAAAGTTAGCCCAATTACACGGGGGAGATATTACCCTACAATCAGAAGTCGGGAAAGGCAGTTGTTTTACCTTACATCTTCCCCTCTAAACCGGCAGGATGGGTGAAGACCGGAAACCAAATATGGTAGGCTTAACAGGGTTAAATTTCTTAAAATAGTTAACGGAGGCTCCCTTGGAACGCACTTTTATTATGGTTAAGCCGGACGGTTTACAACGTCATTTGGTCGGCGAAATTGTACGTCGTTTTGAAAGTAAAGGCTTTAAATTAGTGGGTCTCAAGCTCATGCGAGTGTCTCAGGAATTAGCGGAAAAACATTATGAAGCCCTCAAGGATAAGGCTTTTTTTCCGGGATTAGTTGAGTTTATTTGTTCCTCGCCGGTGGTGGCTATGGTGTGGGAAGGGGATAATGTGGTGACCACCTCTCGTCAAATGATCGGCGCAACCAATCCTCATTCTGCGCCTCCTGGTACGATTCGCGGGGATTTTGGGGTGGCAGTTGGTCGGAATATTATCCATGGTTCCGATGCGATTGAAACGGCCCAGCGAGAAGTTTCCCTCTGGTTTAGTGAGGCGGAATTAGTTTCCTGGGATGCGGCGATTACGCCCTGGTTATACGA
>JAYKIP010000150.1:0-5599 GCA_035286205.1 Merismopediaceae cyanobacterium | reverse complement strand
TTTAATTCCTTGCCCGTAATTGGCGATGGCAATTGGAGTAGAGGACAATCTTCCAGATCTAGGGCTGGGGTTAAGGTGGGTAATACACGCTGAAAATAGTCTTGTAACCGTTGTAATTCCGCTTTGCGAGTCGCAAGATTGCCTTTTTTATACTTTAAAATCACCGATAGTTGAAACAAGTTCACCATGGCAGGATGGGGAAATACCTCGATTTGATAACGTCCCGGTTGCTGGGCTGTCATACCCGGTGCGTGCATAAATCCCCGATCTTCCAAACTTTCACCAAAGGCCACTGTCCGTTCGGCAAAGGGACGACTCAAATTCGCCGGATAACACCCCGCATGGTATTTGCCAAAATATTGATGGGTGAGGCGATCGCTGAGACGGGTTCCCGTTTGATTGGGAATTAAGGTGGGAGCATCCACCGCCACTAAACCCAGGTCCGGGTCCGGTAAAACCTGATCAATCCAGCCTAAAATATCGTCTATTTCTTGATGTCGAGTCACCGATCGCAACTGTAAACGACGATCTTGCCACGTTAAACAGGCTAACCCCGTTTCTCCTGATCGCCAACCGAGATCTACCCCAACAAACTTCATGAATTGTTTCCTGAAATCACGGTGGGACGGGCTTCCAAGGCGGCCTTGGGATAGGCAATCCGTTGATGATGGAACTGTTGCCACACCTGTACAAAGACCCCAGCAATGATCGGGAGTTCTTCGTACTTGAGGCCGCTTTGTTGTAATTGGCCATCCCGCCAACGAGCCTTAAAAATACGATTGACCATAACTTTGGCCGTCTCCACATCCGTATCCTTAAGGGATCTTAAGGCCGCCTCTGCACTATCCGCTAACATGACAATACCCGTTTCCCGTGATTGGGGGATCGGCCCATCGTAGCGGAAATCCTGCTCATTAATCCCTAACCCCTGTTTTTCCGCCTGTTCCTTGGCTTGGTAGTAAAAATAGGAAATTAACAGCGAACCCTGATGTTCCGGGATAAAATCCCGGACGACCTGGGGTAAACCATACTGCTGGGCCATGGCTAATCCTAGGGTGACGTGCTTTTTGATAATGTCCGCACTTTGATAGGGATCATTAATTTCATCGTGTTTATTCACTCCCCCCATCTGGTTTTCAATGAAGCCGAGGGGATCGTGCATTTTGCCAATGTCGTGGTAAAGCGTCCCGGCCCTGACCAATTCCACATTACAGCGCAATTCTCTCGCGGCAGATTCGGCTAAACAAGCGACAAACAGGGTATGTTGAAATGTCCCTGGGGCCTCCTTCGCTAACCGTTGTAGGAGGGGACAGTTGGGGTTCGCTAATTCCACGAGCCGGATGGGAGTCACCACATCAAAGATCCGTTCCAGGTAGGGCGAAAGACCGATCGCCACGATTACCCAAGCCATGCCCAACAAACCAAAGATCAAGGCTCCGGGGATAACCGTTGACCACACCACTAGCCCCAAACTGCCCATCACCAAATAATTCACCAGATAAATTCCCCCTTGCAGGATACCGACCCCGACTCCCAACCGCGCTAAATCATCCCGCGATCGCAATTTACCGGATACCCAACCCGCCAAAAGACCGGCCCCTAATCCCGCCAATAGGTATTCCCAATTACTGCCCTCGATCGCAAATAGAGAAAGTCCCCCCACCAAGGCCACCTGGGACACCGCCAAACTGGGGCCGTAAAAACTCCCGACTAATAACCCGATCGCCGGCAAATCGTTGTAACGAGGATGGAGAAAGACCATGAGGGGAGAACTCAGACTCAGCAAACAGAGCAGAAAATAATCCCGACGACGCAGGGGACGATGCACCCGTTGACTCACTCCCCAAAAAATGACCACCGCTCCCGTCACTAAACCCGCCGTTAAACCCAAGCCTTCCCAATTAATGCCCCGTTGACTCAGCCCAAAACTATCCAATAGCACAAACTGACTTTGGGTAATTTTTTCCCCTGCCTTGACAATCGTTTCCCCCCGTTTCACCGTTACGGCGATCGGTTGCATCGCTAAAACCGCCTGTTCTGCCTGTTGTTGGGTCGCTTCCCGGTCAACGGTTAAATTATATTGGTCTGCCAGCAGGGTTAACAAAATCTCCTGGGCCACCGTTTGGGCAGAAGGGGACAGTTGGGGAGACAATTGCTGTTGAATGGTTTCCTGGAGAAGATGGGGAGGCAAGCCCTGGGGTAAACCCTGGGTCAAGATCCGATCCGAGATTTGGATGACCTGGGATTGGGTCGCTTTCCAGGTCTTCTCCTGAAGTTGTAGGGCCATCCCTAGGGTTGCGCCGGGTAATGTTTCCCCATGGGGAATGCCGACGGGAGCCGGACGGGACGATGGTAGGGCTTTACCGGGGGGGGAACCGTTCTGAGGGGATAAATCGCCGCTTGATCGCCGATGATTAATTTGGGTCAATAACTCTTCCCGATACCATTGTAGAGCCTGGGTCAAAGCCTCATCACGCTGGAGGCGGGGGGTTAAGCCTGTACGAACGGCCTTGCGCTTTTCTTCCGTCGTTTCTTGATCAATAAATTCCGCACTGTAGGGAGCAATAATCGTGCTGGGGGCAATGCTATCCACACTCAATTGGGGTTGATTATAGAAACGATACCCCACTAAGCCGGTCAAAGAGAGAATCGCAACCCCCCCCATCATCGGTGGAAAAAAGCGACGGAGGGGAGGATAGGCTTGAAGACGTTGGCCGAGACTTGTCACCACAGCCGGTTTTTTGGCCGGGGACACAGAGGCGGACGGTATCGGATCAACGCTCGAAGATTGCCGGTGGCGTAATCCGTGCCAGCTTTGTGCCATGGTTATCCCGAAACGGTGTTGCCAATCAGGAAAATGTTTCATTGTGTTGGAAGAGAAACCAAAAACCAAAAAATCACACTTACTCCTCAACTTCCCTCTTGGACTACGAGGGTCTCGGCCACTGATGCTTCCGAGAACGAAATTAATTTTAAACTAGGGCGGTACTGCATGGTATTGGGTATCGCCGTCACACAATGATCAGGAATTGCCTGGGGTAAGGCTCCTAACCATTGACGATAAAGAGATTTTGCCAGATTCGGAGAGGCAATAGCATACTGCCAGGGGTTAGGAATGCCTATCCATCCATTATAAAGACCACTGAAACTACTGGTGAAAAAGAGGGTTTCGAGGGACTGGTGGGCCGCTCGTTGCCAACTCAGGGCGAATTGACCAGGGGTTTCCAGAAAGTACCGCAGACCGATCGCCAAGGGGGAACTTAAACTGTCCTCGTGGGGGGTTAAGCGGTCGGAGAGTTGGGTGAGGGCGGGTAGGGGGGAGACCGGCGATCGCTGAATCACAGTAAGGAGATCAAACCATTGGGCGATCACCCCTTGATCCGTCGGAGAGAGATAACCCAACTTGTTGAATTGGTTTAAGGTTTCAGCAAAGGGCTGGGGATAATCGTGGCGAAAGAGGGCCAAAGGAAAAAGATGGAGAAGAAGCGTGATTTTCGAGGGCTGAGAACCTAGCCAGGTCTGCCAATCCTGGGGGGGAATCGTCGTAGATAAATGCAGTTGAGCAATCACTTTTTGGAAAAGGGCCTGACGCTCTAGGGCAGAAAACTGTCCGGGAGTTTGGGGAGAAGACACTAACAACCCCTGGAAACCGCCCTGCCATCGTTGTAATAAGGAAAGATTCATGGGGTTTTAACTAAAAAAAATCAAGATTTGGTTTTGCGACGACGGGGGGATTTTGAGCGAGGGGGAGATTTACGTCGAGAACGTTTTTGTTTGAACCAGGTACTCCCCAGATAATCACTCACGGCATGATTCATGGCTCCCAATTCCAAACCCACCAAAAAAGCGATACTTTCCGGCCCATAATACTGCCAAAAGGTTTTCAGGCTTTGACCCCAGGTAGCCCAATCGGGAGCGGTGTGGGGCTGAATCCATCGGGCGATCGCCAGACTGGCCAACAGGAGGAGACTTCCCCAGACGGCCACATACAAAAGTCGGAAAAGGGTTCCCAATAAAAAGCCATGGGAAAAGTAGGAACGGTGTCGCAGAAGTTGACGGTAGGGCAACCACACCCAACGCAACCATCCCCAACGTTTGTACTGGACAGAGTGAATATCTAAGTCGGGGCCAAACATCAAGCCACTAAAGAGATACCCCACACTGGTCACCACCGTTAAGCCTCCCTGACGAGTCCCGGCGTAGGTAATACCAATCACAAACGGTAATCCCCACCAAATCAGGCGATCGTGAACGCGACCAGAGGGCATAGGTTACTAATTTCCATCGGTTACGGGGTTTGACGGCTTAATCCAGCAGTTTCAGCCATTGACTTAACCATTTTTGCAGGTCTGAGGAAGTACGGGGCGATGAGGCGGTCGAGAGTAAAGATTCGAGTTCTGGGGAAGGGTTTTGGGTTTGTTGTTCCCAGGAGTCTAATAATGTTTGTCGAGAGGTTTGACCGGTGGATAGTCCGAGTTGAGATTGTAATTTTTTCTGATAAAAAGGCTGTAATTGTTTAACGACAAATTCTTGGCTTTTGGCCCGTTCTAAGACACTGGCCAGGGCTTCAATATAGACAGAACTATTATTTTGTTTGGTGGTGATGGGGGCGATCGCCTGGCCAAAACGTTGATTAGCGGCCCAGAGTAGGATGAGCAGAATCACAATCCCTTGGATGGCTACCAATAATAACGGTGTTTTCAGGAGATAATGCCAAAAATCTTGGGCGATTTCCCGTTGAATGGTTTCGGCATCTTTATAGCCATGAAGATATTCATCTACCCACAGAGGCGTTTGATATTGGGTGACTAATTCGGTTAAAAGTTGATAATTTTGGGGATAATCTTGATAGGCATTGGCCGCCAGGTAGGGGGTCGTCACGGCAATGATTTCACCGTTTCCCTGTTTCTCCCGCCAGATGACTGCTCCAAAGCGATCGCCAAGAATAGCGTGTTGCGTATTGGTATTCCGTCGCCTTCCTTCAATTTTGATCCGTGTGTTGCCCCTGGGAATTTCACTGCTAAAATTAGCGGGGGTGAGGGTTTCCTGTACGCCTAGTAAAATTAAAAAATTGCCTTTTTTGACCCATTCTATTTCCGCTTGACCGAGAGAAAAATAGCGATTTTTTACCCAGGGATTAATGCGGAGTAGGGTCTGGGGTGAGGTTTGTTGTGTTAAAGAGTCAAAGGGTTTTTGCAGACGTTTAAGGTCAATGCCCTGGTTTTGAATTTGCTGATACCAAGCTCCATAGCCATCCGGGAAACGATTATAGGTGGAACCACTCCGCTCATTGGCCGATTGGTAAGTGGCACTGAACATCAAAAGCAATAATCCCAAGGCCAAAAGGATTAATAACCAACCGATGCGTTGAGAAGGCGATCGCCAGAGAGAGAGCTTCATCCTTGATTCACCCTGGATTAGACGACTCGTGGACTCTTGAATCCTAACGCACCCTTGAAAGATAAGGAAAGGTGACTTTTTGTGAACTTTGTTAACGCTTTGACCATAAACATTAAGAAACGCAAATAATTCTATCTTTTCTCCGGTGCAATCCGAAAGGCAATGCTACCGTAAAAATACATCTGGAATCTCTCTCCTC
>JAYKIP010000149.1:0-3715 GCA_035286205.1 Merismopediaceae cyanobacterium | reverse complement strand
TTGAAGTAATGCACGAGCGTAATGCTCACAACTTCCCCTTAGATTTAGCAAGTGGCGAGCAAGCACCTGTGGCTTTAACGGCACCTGCGATTCATGGGTAATTCCTGAAGATTCTGAATCTAAAATTAAATAATTAAGCGAAAGGCACTCTCTCGAAATAGGGGGTGCTTTTTGCTTGGCATGAGGCAATCAATCTCTCGTTTGGGCCACTATAGCGGGATGCTCCTTCGTCTTTTAGAATGGGGTTACTTGCCTTTGCTTGAATTTTTTCTAGGAGTTTTGTGATGACTACCCAGGATCTTTGTTGCTCCTTGGCTCCCTATTTCCAGGTTCACAGTGGTCAAATGACGGCTTTTAAGGCTCTCTGTGAGCAGTTTTTGGCGAAAACTCAGACGGAACCCCAATGTCTTTATTATGGGTTTAGTTTTGAGGGCGATCGCGTTCATTGCCGAGAGGGGTACGAAGATGCAGAGGGAGTCCTCGCCCATTTAGAGAATGTGGGCAGTTTGTTGGAAGAAGCTCTCAAGATTGCTGATTTGCTACGTTTAGAAGTCCATGGGCCAGCTTCAGAATTGGCCAAGTTGCGGGAACCCCTAGCCTCAATTAACCCCCAGTTTTTTACCCTAGAATACGGTTTTCGGCGTTCGTAACTTGCGGTTTTAGTAACAACGGGGACGTATTTTGTAGTAACGATACCGTAGATAATCTGCCAAAATTTGCTCGTGATCAAAACAGAGTTGATTGGGTAATTCCCATAAATCAAAAATACCGACTTTTTTGGCATCATCGGCGGCCCTGGGAAGGCCAATACCGGCGGCGATAAATACAATGCTTAAGGTATGTTGACGCTCATCCCGTTGGGGATCGGAATAGACATAAAACTGTTCGATGAGTTGAATCTCTATCCCGACTTCTTCTTTGGCTTCCCGGATGGCGGCCAATTCTACTCGTTCTCCGTAATCCACAAAACCGCCGGGTAAAGCCCAGCCAAAGGGGGGATTGCGTCGTTCAATGAGGAGGATGGGACGCTTCGGTTGATCAATCATTTCAATAATCATATCAACCGTTGGGGCTGGGTTCCGAAATGTCATAATCAATGGAGTCGTAATTCTTCTTTTTATCCTAGCGGTTTTAGGGACAGTCATTTTGAATCGGGATACTCGGCACCATGGACAATCGTGAGGCTCAAATCACTATTTTGGGGGCAGGACGGTGGGGCACGGAATTGGCTCGTTTAGCCCAGAAAAATGGGGCTTCGGTGAAGGTCTGGTCGCGTCAGGGGTTACTGTCTCTAGCGGAGGCTTGCCAAGGTTCCAGGGTGATTGTTTCGGCCATTTCGATGAAGGGGGTTCCACCCATGATCGCCCAGATGAAGTCACTGACTCTTGACCCTGGTACGATCCTGGTGACGGCGACGAAGGGTCTCGATCCCCAAACGTTACAAACTCCGACACAACTCTGGAGCCAAGCTCTACCCCATCAGGCGATCGCCGTTTTATCGGGGCCGAATTTAGCGAAGGAAATCCATCAGGGTTTACCCACTGCGACCACCATTGCCAGTCTGAATCCCGAAGCGGCGGCCAAAGTTCAGGCAATGTTTGCCTCTGACCAGTTACGGGTCTATGTGAATGGCGATCCCCTGGGGACGGAATTGGGGGGAACCTTAAAAAATGTGATGGCGATCGCGGCGGGGGTTTGTGACGGTCTGCAACTCGGAACCAATGCTAAGGCGGCTTTATTAACCAGGGCGTTACCGGAAATGATCCGGGTGGGGGTTGCGTTAGGGGCCAAAGCGGAAACCTTTTTTGGACTGTCCGGGTTGGGGGATTTACTCGCTACCTGTAATAGTCCTCTGTCTCGTAACTATCAAGTGGGCTATAAATTGGCCCAGGGTAAAAACCTCGCTCAAATCCTCGCGGAAAGTGATGGCACGGCGGAGGGGATTAATACTACCCGCGTTTTAATGGATATTGCCCAACGGCGATCGCTGTCGGTTCCCATCACCTACCAAGTCAACGCCCTACTACAGGGTCAAATCACGCCCCAAATTGCCGTCCAAAACCTGATGGCTAGGGACTTAACCCAGGAATTTCCCCTTCCCTAAAGGGGGGAGCCGCTACCCAAAACCTTGGTAATCCGTTAGCATAAATTAGCCTTATACTATTTAGGTCATTTAGCCAGTCCTTATCCTATGAGCAATATCCAAGAAAAAATCGAACAAGAGCGGGCCAACGCCAAACAGGTATGTAACACCGAAGGAGCCAGTGCGGGTCAATGTGCAGCGGCCTGGGAAGCCGTTGAAGAACTCCAAGCCGAAGCGGCTCATCGGCAAGAAAGTCACCCTAAACTTAATAAATTCCAACAGTATTGTGCAGACAACCCCGATGCGGTGGAATGTCGCCTCTATGAGGACTAAAAAAAGCACGGTTGATAAAATTCTCTTTTTTCTTTAGGAACTTTCCAAAGGGGCAGTGAGACTTTCTCCTAAAATTTTCACTGCTTTTTTGTGGAGAGTTTTCCCAGTCCCTCGCTTTTGCTGATTTGACGGTTACTTTACAATTACTTTTACCCCTATGGAACAAGTTTGGTTCCGCCCATTAGTCTGGTTAGATTATCGTCTGGCGATTTTACTGTTATTTATGATTCCCCTGGTTTTAATTATTTGGTCGTTAGTCCGTAAGGCGGAGGCCGTAGAACGATTATTAATTATTTATTGGCGGGTAGCGAGTCTTTTTTTAATTACGATTTATTTAATGGTGCCGAGTTGGCCGGTGGGTTTTTTAACTGGTTTGGGCGCGAAAGTGTTAATCCCGATCGCCCTATGGTTTTGGGTGGATGTCAACGATGAAATCAAGGATTCTCCCCCCTCGGTTTTTAAATTGGTGGTTACGTCCTGGCGGTGGGCGGTCACGGTCTATTGTAGTTTAGGGGTGTTGGCTCTGACTCCGTTTCTCTCCTGTAGCTTTACTCCTGGGGCAACGGAAACACCGTTTTGTCAAGTATGGTTCCAGGCTCCCTGGCACTATAAATCGTTTATGCACCTGAAAGCGACCCCCGGTTTTGTTGGTTTTTTAGGGGTTGTGGGGTTAGTGGTTTATGTTCTTTATTTTCTGTCTTTTTTAATTTTTCGCTTAGGAAAACAGGGACGTTCGGCCTTAGAGCATTAAATCGGCAATATGGCTAAAAAATCTCATCAAAAATCCCAATTTTTGCCAGGGGTGGGGTTAGCTTTATCGGCGATCGCCGTAGGGGGATTGATTTTATTGGCCCATCAACGGGTACAAGGTCAAAGACCACCGGCTTTACCCCAGGATGACTTCATTCAGGTTTATTTTAATCATAATTTAGCCCAGGGAGCCGATTACCCAGATCCCTATCGTCAGATTCAACGCCCTGGGGATAATTTCGAGCAGATTGTTTTAGATAATATTCAGCAAGCCCAACAGAGTCTTGATCTGGCGGTGCAGGAGTTTCGCTTACCCTTAATCGCCCAGGCTTTGGTCAAAAAACAGCAAGCGGGGGTGAAAGTGCGGGTCATTCTGGAAAATACCTATAATCGGGCGATCGCTGAATTGAACGGGCAGGAGGATTCGCCAAGATCGGAGCAGGAAACCTCACGAGTCACGGATTATGTTGCCCTGGTGGATCGTAATCGAGATGGTGTCATCAGTCCCGAAGAAAGTCGAGAATGGGATGCGGTGCAAATTTTACGAGA
>JAYKIP010000148.1:0-8408 GCA_035286205.1 Merismopediaceae cyanobacterium | reverse complement strand
CTTTCATTCCTCGGAAAAAAGCCATGTTAAGCCTCCATAACTTTGAATGGGAAGGAGAACGCCTCGTTCAAGTCGAAACCCAACCCCATCACCTCGCCGGTATTTTAGCCGTCATTCAAGAAACCTTAGCCGAGTCAGATTGCGAATGGGATGACCTTTATTCCGCTTACTACGAATGTGAAGAAGATGCCACCATTACTTTCTATGAATCAGAAGTCGTTGAGGAAGGCAATCCCGGTATTTGGACGTATGTTGTCTATGACTGTGCCGTTGGCGAAGAAGAAGTCGTGACCAATTTGAATATTGATATTTACGACCCGGCCCTACAATTACAAAAAATGCTGGCCAGTCCCTAAAAAACGTCTGATACTTTCAAGAAACCCCAAGAGCCACCTGGGGCCAAATTAAATCATCTAATTCTGCATAATCTGGTAAAGTCGTGTCAATTTTTATCCCTTGACGCAATACCAGGCGATCGCCCGATATTAACCAACTCTAAACCTAGACCCATTATGCAACTTGAAGACTATTTTGTTTTTCTCTCCCCTGATGACATTCGCCTAAAAGGTCATCGCATTGGTATTGACAACATTCTATTTTACTTTCTTGAAGGTTATAGTCCTGAAGAAATTTTATCTATCTATCCTGACCTGAACCTAGAAAAAATCTATGCAACCATTACCTATTACCTCCAGAACCGAAAAGAAGTAGATGCCTATTTAAACCGAATTAAAAACTGGAAAGAAAATCGCTATCAAGAATCCCTCAAATATCCATCCTCTCAACGGGAAAAAATGAGAGTTATTAAACAGCAAAGACAGGATTTATTAAAAGCATGAAAATCAAGTTTCTCCTTGATGAAAATCTATCACCCCGCCTAAAAATCGCTGTTTTGAGGCTCAATCCTGATATAGACATTCTTCGTATAGGTGATGAAAATACGCCTAAATTAGGAACTCTTGACTCCGATGTTTTAATCTATTTAGGAATTTCTCAACGACTATTGATTACAGATAATCGTACCAGTATGCCTGAACATTTAAAAGAATATTGGCAGACAAATCAAAAGATGTGGGGACTTTTGTGGGTACGTCCTGTAACGACAATGGGAAAATTAGCTGAAGAATTAACACTTATTTGGGAAACAAGCGAAGCTGAAGAATGGATAAATGTTATAGATTGGATTCCTTTCTAATTTATCATTGAATTATCCAAAAAATATCTCAAACTGCAATGTCCTAAGAAAGCGATCGCCCGATATGAAACGACCCTAAACTGACTGGGGCCAAATTAAATCATCTAATTCCGCATAATCCGGTAACGTCGTGTCAATTTTTATCCCTTGACGTAATACCAGGCGATCGCCCTGGGGACGAGACAATAACTCACTAAAATATCGAGCCGAAAAAATAATCAAATCCGCCGGTAAACCTTCACAAATACGACCCAAATGGGATAACCCCATTAAATTCGCCGGGGTTTGCGTCACCGTTCGACACCAATCCTCGTAGGGCGTATCTAAATGACCGATTCGCACCGCCTGGGTAAACACCTCTAACCCATCGTGATCACCAAACCCAAAAAACGGATCTCGACAATTATCACTCGCAAAAGCCAACGGAATCCCCTGATCATGGATTTGATGAATCCGCGTTAAACCCCGCCAAGCCGGGATATGGTGCTGATGACGACCCTGTAAATAGAGATTACACATCGGTAAGCTAATAATGCCAATACCCGCCGCTTTAACTAACCCTAACGTCTCCTTCACTTGCTTTAAAGATTGCACCCCTAAACTACAACAATGCCCGCACAAAATTCGCCCCGTAAATTGTCTTTCCAACGCCATTTTGGCCACTTGATGTAATACCTGAGAACGGCGATCGCCCGTTTCATCCACGTGCAAATCCAGGTCTAAGCCCCGGTCTTGAGCAACGGAAAAAAGCTGTTGTAATTGGGCCAGTAAATCAGAACTTTCATAGGCCACACCCCCTAAAACCGTTCCTAATTGAGCCATTTTATCCGCTAAAGCTAAACCCGCCGAAGTTTGATAATAATCAATGGCAACCAAACAAACCGCTTGTAAGGTAATCCTATCCCGCCAGGCTTTTTGTAAACTTTGAAACACCTCAAAACCAATATCACCCTGCCGTCCAAAAGCATCTACATGGGTTCTAATGGCCGTTGTCCCATGAACATAACTACACTTTAAACCGAACTCCCACCGCCGATAAACATCCTCCGCCCGGTAATACCGTTCAACATCTTCTCTGACCGCCGCCAACGCCGCATCAAAAGTTCCTAACACATTCGGCGATCGCTCCCAAATATGCCCCTTATCCAAATGGGTATGACAATCCACAAACCCCGGAAAAATCAGGCGTTTTTGCAGATCTATTACCCCACACCCCGATGTCGGGATACCTTCAGAAGTCGCCTGTAGTTGAGTAATCCGCCCTTGGTTAATCTGCAAATTAACAAGAATCAGCCCTTCTCGTGTCGGTTGGGGCCAAGACCGGCTAGGCAAAAGACAAACCGGTATATGGGCATTCATTAGCCAATAGGGTTGTGTCGAATTAACGTCCAATCTCACCGTTTTCTTTCTCCCGCCAGCGAGGAGCCGAGCCTTGCCGGATATTACTGAAACCAGGCGCAATTAAGCCGAAAACTCTTCCACCTCAAACTGGGCGATCGCGATCGCATCAAAGGCAAAGGCTAACACTAAAGGCATCGGATTTTGCATCAGAATAGACAGCAATAAACCCATGGCCCCCGCCATCCAAGCCAACGTTAACCATAACTTTTCCTCCGGACATAATCCCTTTTTCGCCTTAATAATTCGCAACGTTTTAAAGGGAATTGGCTCCGGCATCACCGCATTGGGAGGAAAAGCCCAATAATTGTTGTAACGTTCCCGAAATAAATCTGTCCAACCATTATCTTGGCACCATTCTTCAATCCATTCATCGCAAAAGTGTTGCATAGGGAAATTTCTCACTAACGTAAAGATTTTAAGGGCTGGGGGAAGGGGTTGGGAATTTCTGGCCTCTTCAGCTATCAGAGATGTTCTGAAATTAGCCAACAGCCAACTCTGCTCAAAGCTAGAGCTTTCAAGATTTTTTCATCCTAGCAAAGGAGAGAAAATTGGTTAGTGACCGTCAACAAAACTTAATAATTTCGGCCCCTCAAAGGAAATTGTCGGAGGGCCAGACCCCAAAAAACCGAATTTTGCCCATTGACACGGTTTGATCCGGTTAAAAATGTTAAAGTGAGCTACAAAACTTTCCTGAATGACCTTGGCCTTCATCGTCCGTACTTTTATGACGAACCACCGCTTGACTCTACCGCTCCTCAGTCGTGTTGTGAGTGTCATGCTCCTGGTACCCTGTTTGTCCCTAGGGAAAACGTCACCCCTTCCGGCCCAGACCCCCGGTATCCCGATCGCCCCCCAGTCGAACTATCCCAGGGTCAACGATCCCTATACCCAGGCTCTAGAAGAATACAATCGGCAAATGCAAATCGGCTATGCGGCGGCCCAGGCGAAAGAGTACGGAGCGGCCAAACAGGCCTTTGAAGCGGCGTTACAAATTCGGCCCAATGATATTTATGCCAGACAGGCTTTGTTTAATATAGATACTTACCAGGTGCTCAACCAACAAAAACCACCGACCATGCCCTTGCTGTGGCTCTTTTTAGCGGCGTTGACCCTGGTTATTTTCCTCTGTGGACTGTTCTTTTTTCTTTTTCACCAATCCCAACAACAGTTTTTACGGGAAGTGTTGGAACGTCGTCAGCAATTTGATGTGATGCAAAATTCCCTGCGGGATGGGCTTTTTCCGGCAACACCGGCCCCGGCTGTCGTTTCCCAACCCGTTGTTAAACCGGCGATCGCCCCGGAGCCTACCCTACCCCAACTACCTCCCGCCGAAGATCGCCTAGAAGTCCTCCTTCAGGGATTAAAAGCGAACGATCCCCAGCAACGTCGTCAAATCATTGGGGAACTGGCCCAAACCGGCGATTCACGGGCGATTAAACCCTTAGTGGACTTGATGCACCGTAGCAATTCCCCGGAACGTAGTTTCATCCTCGAAGCCCTATCCCAAATTAGTACTCGTACCCTCAAACCCATCCATCAGGCGTTGACCCTCTCCCTTGAGGAGCAAAATCCCCAGGCGCGACAAACTGCCGTGCAAGACTTAACCCATCTCTATGAGTTAATGTCTCAGATTAGCCAGCAGTTAGCTGAGGCCGTACCGGCTCCGAATGGGGAGGTGAAGGAAACCGCACAACCGGTCTTGAATCCCCTGAATTTAGCCCCCCAAAATTCCTCACCATTAAATCTTCTGAATTTTCAAGCCCATCGTTCAGGGGACAAAAAAACCTGAAGCGGATGGCCGCTATTTCCCAAGCTCAAAACGAGTTTGCAATAACTCTTGAATTGTGCGATCCAACTGCCGGAGCTTAATCGGTTTACTCAGATAACGGTTAGCCCCGGCCGCTAAACAGCGTTCCTGATCCCCGGCCATGGTCAAAGCGGTTAAGGCAATAATCGGGGTCTCTCGTACCATTTCCTGCTGACGAATCCGCTTCATCGCCTCTAAACCATCAAGGCCGGGCATTTGAATATCCATCAGAATCAGGTCAGGGTGATGGGTGAAGGCGAGATCAAGGGCTTCCTGGCCATTATTGGCCAATAACAAGCGGTAGCCCTTGGCTTCCAAATAATAGAAGAGAGTCAGAACATTGGTCGGGTTATCCTCTGCCAACAGAATTAAGAGATCGGGCAGGCCATCCAACGGTTTGAGACCGTCTTGAAACAAAGAGGATTGATCCGGCGGTGACAAATCTTCGGCTGGCGCGGGAGAAAAGACGGAAGCTTCATAGGGAAGATCAATGGTGAAACAACTCCCTTGGCCGAGTTGACTGGTGAGTCCCACTTGACCGCCGTGCAGTTCAACAATTTGTTTGACCAAGGCTAATCCTAATCCCGTTCCGGTTTGTTGACGATTCAGCGCACTATCAATTTGCACAAAGGGTTGAAATAACCTGACGATATTTTCCGGGGCAATCCCAATGCCGGTATCCGTCACCGCCAAACGCAGATAGGTTTGGGGCAAAAGTGTCTGCTCCGGGGTCAACCAGGAAACGGTGAGGGTCACACTGCCATTGTCGGGGGTAAATTTCACGGCATTGGTTAACAAGTTCAGTAGGGCCTGTCTGATGCGAACTTCATCCACAAACAGATCGGGGAGACGGCGCGGAATCCGGGTTTTTAACTGAATATTTTTCTTGAGGGCCTGTTGTTTAACGAAGGCAAGACTCGATTCGCAGAGATAGTCAATAGAGACGGGATGACGTTCTAATTCAATTTGTCCGGATTCAATTTTGGCCACATCGAGGATGTCATTGATTAGGGAAAGAAGATGATGGGCACTACTTTCAACGGTACGGAGGGCGTTGATTTGCTTGGCGTTAATGGGGCCAAGGATTGTCTCTTGCATGGCTTCCGTCATTCCCAAAATGGCATTGAGGGGCGTGCGGAGTTCATGGCTCATGTTGGCCAGAAATTCATCCTTGAGACGGGTGGCCCGTGCCAGTTCAGCATTGGTGCGCCGTAATTCTATTTCCTGGGCTTCGATCGCCGCTAATTGACGTTGAAGTTGGAGTTTGGCCTGATGACGTTCTGTGACATCCTGCATTACCGCTAGGACGTTGGTTTGTCCCTCGGCAGTTTGTAGGAGGGAGGTGGTAATCGAGACAATACGGTTAGAGCCATCCCGGTGACGGATTGTCCACTCTTCCCCCAGGATATGATCCCCCTGACGCATGGCCCCCATCCGGGCGATCGCCCGGGCCTGTACCTCTGGATCGGGATAAAGGGTTTGATACCATCCCAGTTGATTAATTTCCGCCTGGGTATAGCCGGTAATCATCTCCATGCGGGGATTCCAAACGGTGAAGTGAACAAAGGGATAGTCCGGGCAAGCATGACAAACGCATAAGCCCTCCGCCAGATTCTCCAAAATCAGTTCCCGAAAATGATTTTCAGCTTGGATCACCTCCTGGGCCAATTTATAGTTGGTAATGTCTGCCAACATGGCGATCGCCCCCTGGTACTCTCCCGCCTCATTAAAGATGGGACTCGCGGCGGCTAAAACCCAGAGAAGGGAACCATCTCCTCGGAGAATCGGCACTTCGTTGGTTTCTGCAATACCGGACTGCCGGCGTTGGAGTAGCTCTTGAATGTGGGGATGGAGTTTCGGGGCAAAAAAATCCAGCAGAGAACAACCTTCCATTTCCGTTGCCGTTCGTCCTAGCATTTTCAAGAGGGCAGTGTTCCCAAATTGGTGTTTGGCGGCGGCATCAATGATCCAAATGCCTTCCTGAGCAATGTCCATCAGTTGCCAATATTTGGCTTCACTGCTTTCCCAAGCTTCCTGTAACCCTTGAACGCGCTGTTGGAGTTGTTCTAAGGCTGGATGCGGTAAACCTTGGGGGAGAGCCTCATAGGGAATTAACCCGACGAGTTGTTCCTGATCATTGACTAGGGGTAAATAGGGCGGGGGATGGGGGGCCAGATCCGCCAAAACCTGTACGGGATCACTGAGAACGGATGCGGGTAAGGTCTTAACAGAAGAGTTCATGGCTTGACGCACCGTTATTTCCGCAAAAGACGATTGGTTTGCCCATAACCGAACCAGATCCGACTCCGTAACAAGACCGATAACTCGATGGTCTTCCAGGACAACGACACACTTGGAGCGGTGGGGAAATAAGCTTTCTCTCTTTTCATTGCCCTGGGCCGCATTCATCAAGGCGATCGCCGCCTGGAGGGGTTGATCCGGTGCAATCGTCAGGGGATCTCGAATCACCGCCGTCCTGGGTTCCTGCTCCAAAAAAGCGGTTTTCTGAGGAATATTTGACATCAGCTTAGGATATTCAATAATAGACTGAATGGCAGATGAGTAGATCTACTGACTAATGTTGTTCTCGCAACTAAAATCTTCAGATCTGAATAATATGATCAAGCTTCTTAACATGATAGAGCTTTTTTCGGTTGATTTCAATCAGCTTAAATGGCCTTTCATCGTGTTCTTCCTCTGGGGAAGTTTTGACGGGTTTGGCAAAAAAGAAGCGGAATGCCTTTATTCTTGCCTCATTTTGATGAAAATGGCGATTCCCTAACCATTATAGACAATTCATCGTTTTGATCCTTTGCTTAGGAATTATTGGTGAAAATCGTTAGATAAAATACAGATAAAATACCTAGTCAATTTCAGTCACGCTTAAGAGATTTAACCAATCCATCTGCGTAAATTGCGCCCCTATCGTCTTTAACCATTGGGCTTCTTGATGGCGATCGCTGGGAATTTCCAGTAATTGAATCCCCGAAGTCGGCAGGGTTTGAATCTGAGAAATCAACGCAGATTGAGAGGTGATTAACTGATACTTGACCCCATAAACGGCACAAAGTTGAGCAAAATCCACCTGTTGAGGCGTAGCAAAATAGCGTTCAAACATATCCCGATCTGCTAAGTTACCAATCGGTAACATTTCAAAAATCCCGCCCCCGTGATTATTCAGTAAAATAATCGTCAAACTGCCCTGAAATTGCGGCCCAATTAAAAACCCATTGGTATCGTGCAATAACGATAAATCTCCCGTGAATAACACCGTTGGACGAGACCCCTGGGCAATCCCCAGGGCCGTTGACAGGGTTCCATCAATGCCATTAGCTCCTCGACTAAAGTAGGGTTGATAACGCCGGTTATTTTTCTGCCAAAAGAGTTCCATATACCGCACCGGCATACTATTAGCAATCATTAAGGGCGTTTCGGGGGGTAAATACTGAGATAATAACTCGGCAATTTTTCCCTCTCTGAGGATTGTCTCTTCGGACAAACATTGATTGAGGCGATATTGGGCTTTTTGGTCAAGTTCTCGCCAACTGTTAACATAGCTTCTACTGTCCAAAGATTTCGCCCTGGGAGTCGTCGCTAGATTGGCTAAAATGCTTTCTACCAACGTCCCTAAAGAAGTTCTGAGATGATAACTCTGGGTGTGTAAGGGATCAAAGTTTTCCTGGGAATGGGTGATAATATAACGGGGACAATGCAGACCGGTTAACCAATGACGCAATACCTTACTGGTGGGAAGTTCGCCAATTTGAAGCACAATTTCTGGGGTTAACACCTCTGCTAACGCTGCATTTCTGAGACCCCAATCGTAATGGCTAATTAAGGGATAATCCCCCCTAAAATAATTCCGCACTGGGGATAAGGCTTCCCCTAAAACGGGATAGGATAACGCCTGGGATAATTGTTGAATGTGACGACAATATTGTTCGGGTTCCGCGCCCTGGTAAAGCCCGGCAATGATAATGCCTTTGGTCGGAAAAGTCGGTAAAA
>JAYKIP010000147.1:0-4625 GCA_035286205.1 Merismopediaceae cyanobacterium | reverse complement strand
GGGAGTAAAGGAGGAAAAATTACAAGGGTGCTAATGCCCTAAGGGGATTGGAAATAGTTAGCATAAATCATCCTCTGATAAGCTGTATGAGGGGATAAGTTCGTCGTGACTAATTTTATTGGGGGGCGATTTTATCCAAGCCTTGACAAACAAGATAATCGCTAAATCCACCTTCGACAGGCTCAGGGCAAGCCTTGGGAAGGGGGACTGACCAACGCTAAATTGTCCGTTTTCCCCCTTTTTTAAGGGGGGTTAGGGGGGATTGCTGACCTGTGTGTACGCGGTAACTTTTTAAGGGGGATTTAGCCGAATCGCCCTAATATTTCCGAAAATTATGGATTTCGAGTTAAACGGGGTTTAATTTAATAACTGAGTCTGTTTTAAACCCGACAGATCCACCTTACCAAAGTGGACACTAAATGCTAACTGCATATTTTCCAAGGATTTCACCAACCAGGGGACTCCCTCCCGCGAAAAAGACTCATAATGATTGAACAAAATCGAGAAGCGTTTTTCGACGTAAGGTCTAACTTTTTTACAGAAAAGAATAATTTTCAAAAATAACCCAATTGTGCGAGTGACTCCCATGTTGGAAATCAAGTCAATAAAAACATAATGCTCTGGCTGACGCACACTTTCCACTATCAAGAAATTTAACAACTGACTGGAGATCCGCATTTGCAAAAACTCCGTTGGCCGCTGTTGATCACATTCAGGCATTGTATGTTGAAACAGATCGTACAACTTACGATTAAACTGTCCCTTACGGTAACGATCATCAAGGGACGCTAACACATAATCGTATAGTTCATCCTTAAAGGCCCCAAAAGTTTGGGTATGGACGACATGATTACTAAAACTTTGGGAAACGGCCTTATAACTTTTCCCGTCTTCTACCCTGCCCACAAATTGCTTCAGGGATTTATTCAATTCATTGTCACTTAATAGGGTGGGGTTCTTCACCGGATTAATTAGCTCCGTTTGGGGCAAAATCAACCCGGAACGTTGGGACTGTACCATCCGCACCTTATAGGTCACATAGCGGGAAAGGTTGACCTCAAATTTGCGTTCCGTTTGTACCTTAATACGACGTACCGTTTGGCGATGCTCATAACTGCTGTCATCCCCCAATAAACAATGATCGTAGAGATAGGGATAACGATTAATCAGGGTTCCCACCGAGGTTGTCCCCACCGTAACTTGCTTGGCACTAACAATATTGGCAATACGTTGAATTTTGACAAACTGCTCCGATTGGGTAAAGGCCCTGACCAGTTGCCGGATACGGTTCGCCGCGTTATAACTACTCCCGCTGTGGGACGAAGACTTCTGGAACTGCTCCACCAGTTGGGGAATAAATCGTTGGGTTTGGGGTTGCATTTGCCAATGGTTAATGACAATATGACAACAGCGATTAAAAAAGTTGTTGAAAAATTGGTCTATATTACGGTCTCTCACTAGCCGCTCTAGGGCCAAATACATTTGGGGATGTTGTCCCTCTCTCGCTTCCACAAATAATACTCGAAAGTCCTCTAGGATCGTCTCCGGCGAGTCCGACTGTACGGCCTTAATCAAAAAGTCGTACAATAGTTGCTCATCCAACGAGCGTTTATCGTAGAGGGATGGCGATGGCATAGGAATTGTGTTCATGGTATATAGCCCTCCTCGCACTAACGACCGAGATCAAGCTGGGGGCTAAAGATCAGTGACGACACCAAAAGCAGAGCAAAGATTATTGGGCATTCTAGCATTTTCAGTGATTTTAATGTTAAGAAAGGAGACTTTACTTAAGTGTCTTCAAGGTAGTTTTTCAACGATCAAGGTCGCGGTTAAGGATTGCGAACCGGGAATGGTTTCCCTAATATTTCTAAGGTAATGTATCATCTCACTAGCCGCAAGTGATCTGAGTCACATTTGTAGGATAAGATTGCCAAATTAAACCGTTTAGACTTTAATCTTTCTTTTCTATCCTGAGACATTCCTATGGCCTTAAATCTTTCTCTGTTTGTCATCCGTGAAATCCTTGAAAAACAGCTTGTTGATTGTTGTGATTTGTTAGAGGATCTACGGATTCATCAGATCAGTACTGACACGCGATCGCTGAAACCGGGGGATTTATTTTTGGCATTGCGGGGTGAAAATTTTGATGGTCATCGGTTTATTCCCCAGGCGGTGGCCCAGGGGGCGGTGGCGATTATGGGTGAGGAAAAGGTGACATTGGCGGATCCGGGAGTGCCGCAATTGGTGGTGTCGGATAGTCTCCAAGCCTATCAGCAGATCGCCCATGGGTGGCGTAAACAGTTGACCCTGCCGGTGATTGGGGTCACGGGTTCGGTGGGCAAAACCACGACAAAGGAGTTAATGGCGGCGGTGTTGTCACTGTCCGGGAAGGTTCATAAAACGGCGGCTAACTATAACAATGAGATTGGAGTGCCCAAAACGCTGTTGGAGATTACACCGGATCACGATTACGCCATTATTGAAATGGCCATGCGCGGCCCAGGGGAAATTGCCCTTTTAGCGGAGATTGCGGAACCAACGATCGGTGTCATTACTAACGTGGGGACGGCCCATATTGGTCGCCTGGGGTCAGAGGAGGCGATCGCGGCGGCTAAGTGTGAATTATTGGCGGCCATGCCGCAAACCAGTCAGGCCGTGTTAAACGCGGATAACGAATTGTTGATGGCCACGGCGGCCAAGGTCTGGTCGGGTCAGTGTGTCAACTACGGGTTAGAGCGGGGGGATATTCAAGGTCAGATTCTGAAGGGGGACATTCTGCAAGTGGGTAAAATGCGTTTTCCTTTGCCCCTAGCGGGTCGTCACAATGCCTCGAATTATTTAGCCGCTTTAGCTGTCGCCCAAATTTTAGGATTAGATTGGCAACCCTTGACCCAGGGGTTAACCGTGAATTTACCAGGAGGCCGGGCCCGACGTTATGCAGTATCTAACGATATTTTGCTGTTGGATGAAACCTATAATGCGGGGCTGGAATCCATGCTGGCGGCGTTGCAGTTATTAAAAGAAACCCCCGGTAAGCGTCGGATTGCGGTGTTAGGGGCCATGAAAGAATTGGGGGAGCGATCGCCGGAATTTCATCGGCGGGTAGGGGAACGGGCTGGCCAATTAGGGTTGGATTATCTTTTTGTGTTGGGGAACGACCCGGAAGCGATTTCGATTGCCGAAGGGGCCCAGAATCTATCTTGGCAAATTTCGCCCACACCAGAGGACTTGGTTCAACATCTTCAACACTTTTTAAAAAAGGGCGATCGCGTCCTGTTTAAAGCGTCTAATTCTATTGGTTTAGGTCAAGTGGTGGAAGGAGTGCGCCAGGGCTTAACAGAGAATGAATCCTGACGGGGACAACCCCGGCCTTGGACAGTGGGATTGTGTCAAGATAGTTAAAAATATTGGCTAAACCCTAGGGAATTTGTGAATCCGCTCAAAACCTTTCAGCAATTAGACTCCACTCCCCGCCGCAATTTTTTACTGTTATTTGGCTCGGCTCTCCTCTTTTGGATTGGGTTAACTACTCTCTTACCGACTTTGCCTACCTATGCTCAAGATTTGGGCGGTAATCGTCAACAGGTGGGTTTTGTCATGGGAGCCTTTGCCCTGGGGTTACTCGGATCACGGGTCTGGTTAGGGAAGTTAGTGGATAGCCGGGGCCGCAAAATGGCTTTGATTTTAGGAAATTTCGTGGGAACCTTTGCTCCTCTGAGTTACCTCTTAGCCCATTCGATTCCCAGTTTGATGCTAATTCGGGCCTTCCATGGGGTCAGTTTGGCGGCCTTTACGACGGGGTTTAATACGCTGGTGGTGGATTTAGCCCCCCCAAAACATCGCGGCGAGTTGATTGGCTATATGGGTTTAACAGTACCGGTGGGCATGGCCCTAGGTCCGGCGATCGGGGGGTATCTCGCGGAAACCCAGGGCTACGTCGCACTGTTTATCACTGCCGGTTTAGCCGGTTTTTGCGCTCTCGGTTTAACCCTACCGATTCAGGAAAAATTTCAGAAGTTTGTTCCTGCCTCCCCATCTTCCCCGTCGGCTCCTTGGGAACCCCCTAGCCGTAGTTTATGGCAATTGTTAACCAGTCGCGCCCTGTTAATTCCCTCCCTCATTTTGTTATTTATTGGCTTAGTCTTTGGCAATTTAGCGACTTTTTTACCCCTATTTATTCGAGAAATTCAATTACCGTTAAATACGGGGCTATTTTATACGGCGGCGGCGATCATGGGGTTTATCGCTCGTTTTTGGACGGGTCAGGCTTCGGATACCTACGGTCGTGGCATTTTTATTAGTGGCAGTTTAATTTGCTATCTGCTTTCTATGCTGATTCTCACCGGGGCCGATACCCCAGCCTTATTTTTGTTGGCGGCGGGTTTAGAGGGTCTAGGCAGTGGCATTTTGATTCCCATGGCGATCTCCCTGTTGTCGGATCGTTCCCAGATCCATGAGAGGGGTCAAGTCTTTGCCGTGTGTATCAGTGGCTTTGATGTGGGGATTGCGATCGCGGGGCCAATTTTTGGCTGGTTAGGGGAAAGCGTAGGCTATCGCGGCTTATTTGGCATTACCAGTGGTTTAGTGGGATTAGCTCTCGGCATTTTTGCTTGTCGGGGAAATAC